>JAFGFV010000481.1 GCA_016930895.1 Spirochaetales bacterium
CGCGCGCCTCCATGGGGATACCCTCACGCTACAGGAAGAGCGCCGGAACCTCAAGCGGGGCGGACCCATGGGCTCCGGGCACCCAGCATCTGGGGGCGAAGCGCCCGGGGACGTGTTGACGCGGAAGCCGGATTCCCCATACCTTCTAGGCAATGATGGACGAGCCCATGGCTTCGGAAGCCCGGAGCACGCGCAGCCTGCCCGGGGAGTTCGAAGCGGTCCAGAGCCGGGTCCTGCAGTTGATCGACAACATCAAGTCGGTCATCTACATCGACCCGCGCAAGCTGGAGTACATGATCGCCGCCCAGATCGCCGGCGGGCACGTGATGCTGGCCGACGCCCACGGCGTGGGCAAGACCTCCCTGGCCAAGGCCCTGGCCGGATCGATCGGCTGGTCGGCCGCGACCCCGCGGGCCGGCGGCCGCCGGGTCAAGCCCTTCAGCCGGATTCAGTGCACCGTAGACCTGCTCCCCCAGGACATCCTGGGCTTCAGCCGCTTCATCGGCGACTCCTCCAAGCTGACCTTCGTGCGAGGGCCGATCTTCGCCCACTACGTGCTGTGCGACGAGATCAACCTGCTGACCCCGAAGACCCAGGGCAGTTTCTTCCAGGCCATGGAAGAGCAGACGGTCACCGTGGAAAACAGAACCCACCGCCTGCCGGACCCCTTCTTCATCATCGCGACCATGAACCTCAAGGGGGTGCACCTGTTCCCGCTCCCGGCCCCCCAGCTGGACCGCTTCATGATCCAACTCTCCGTCGGCTACCCCAGCCCGGAGGACGAGGCTGCGATCATCAGGCAGCACGGACGGGAAGACGCCTGGGAATGCTTCGGGCCGGTGATCGCCTCCTCGGAGCTCGACGCCTGGGCCCGGCTCGTGGATCAGGTCAGCATCCATCCCGAGATCGTCGACTACATCGTGAGCTGCGTCCGGCAGACCCGCCAGAGCTCCGAGGTGCTCATGGGCGCCAGCCCCCGCACGGGGGTCAAGGTCTCGCGTCTGGCCCGAGCCCTGGCCCTGATCCGAGGGCAGGACTACGTGAGCGTCGACCTGGTCAAGGAGATCTTCCTGCCCGCGGTGGCCCACCGCCTGGTCATGCAGGACGCCGCCCAGGCTCCGGAGCCGCTCCTGCAGGAAATCCTGCGCACCGTTCCCGTGGAGAAGCCCGGGAGGGGGGGCGGCGGCCCCCGGGGGTGAGCGGCGCCGCGACGCCATGCACGGACCGAGGCTCGCCCGCCTGCGCTACTTCTACCCCTTCACCCTGGCGGGGACCCTTCTCTTCGCGGCGGCGGTGGGACTCCTGGGCGGCGGGCTGGCCCGCCGAAACCCTTACGCCCTGTTCCTGGGCTTCCTGGCTCTGGTCGTGCTGGCGCTCCTGGCGGCCGCCGGCAGGATCCAGGCCAACCGGGCGGCCCGTGCGCCGCTGCAGTGGGACTCCTCGGCCACCCTGGTCGCGCGCCGGCGGGACAGCAGCCACAACCTGCACGGAGAGCCCGCGCGCCTGCTGCCCTTCTACCGCCACCATTTCCGCCTGAGCGGGACCCTGACCGTGGGGCGCGGCGCGGCCCTGTTCCTGCGCCGGGAGGTGGCCTTTGCCTTCGCCCCCCGCGGCCCCGCGGCCTCCAGCTGGCCGATTCCCCTGCACCTGCCCCTCTGCGGGCCCCTGTCCTGCCGTGGGCGCTTCTCGGTTCGCGACCTGTTCGGCCTGACCTCGAGCCGCTCGGGGGAGGAGCACGAACGCAGGCTCATGGTCCAGCCGGCCTCCTGGCTTCCCAAAGGCATCCCGCCCATTGAACCCTCGGTGGGCCTGGAGGAGAAGAGCCGGCGGCGGAGCAGCGACGAGGAGAAGTACTACATGCGGGAATACCTGCCCGGGGACCGCTTCAGGGACATCAACTGGAAGGTCTCCAGCCGCCTGGACGAGCTGATCACCCGCATCTCCCCCTTCACCCAGGAACGCGCCACGGTGCTGGAGGTCGTGTTCCGGAACTTCCGGGCCCAGTTCCCCGAGACGGTCGAGTCTATCGCCCACCTGAACGTGCTCAAGAGCTGGCTCCTCTCGTTCCTCCGGCGGATCAAGGCCGATCATCCCGAGATGCAGTTCCGGGTGCGGACCGCCTCCGCCGACGCGCTCCTGGCCGCCGAGGAGGACATCGACCGCTTTGCCTGGGAGCTGTCCGGCGAAGGCTTCGCCGGGGAGGGCCCCCGGCCACCGGCCCAAGGGGAGGGAGAGCTGTTCGTGTTCTCCACTCCCTTCGACCGGGGTCTGTCGCGCTTCCTGGCCGCGGGGCTGCGCGCCCGGGTCCACCTGTTCCGCACGGCGTTCCCCCCGGCGTTCCCCTCGGCCGGGCAGGCCGGGGGCGGGAGCCCACCCCCCTTGCGGCTGCTGGGGGATCCGTTGGAGGACCTGCCCGGCCCCTGGGCCCTGCGTCGGGAGCGTCGGGAGCGCCGGGAGCGCCGGGAGCGTCGGGAGCGCCGGGAGCGCCGGGAGCGCCGGCGCTCCGGGGCCGCGGCTGTCCCGGGGGCGGCAGCCGTGCCGGGGGCCGTGCCCTCGCTGGGGGCCGCGCCCTCGCCGGCGGGAGGCTCCCAAGGCTCCCTCACCGAGGAAGCCTTCGCCGTGAAGGTGTTCTGATGAAACAGCTCCTGTTCTACGCGCGCCTCGGGCTGTACCTGCTGGCCGTGTCGCTGCCCTTCCTGCACCCGGCCGTGGTCGTGCCCTACGATCGGGTCGGGATCGTCTTCTGGTTCGTGCTCGTGCCCGTGCAGATGCTGGCCGCCTTCTATCTTGCCCCTCCCCGCCTGTCTCTGCGCGCCTGGCTGATCCTGGCGGCGGCCCCGATCGCGGTCTTCGCCCTGTTCGTGGCCGGGCTCGAGCCCTCGACCCCCCTGTACGTCCTGGGGGCTCTGGCGGCCTTCCTGCTGACCGTCCTGCTGTTCCGGGATCCTGTGGGGGCGGAGGAACCCGGGCCGCTCCGCCGGCCGCGCCTGCAGGGCTGGCGGGGGAACCCGGCGAGTCCCTTGAGGGCGGTGGCGGTGCTGGAGCCCTTTGCGCTCGCAGTGGTCTACCTCCGGATCCTGGGTTTCTCGAGAGCCTCCGAAGAGCTGGCCCAGAGGGCCAGCGGGATCACCCAGACGGTCATGATCCTGGTCCCGCTCACCTTCCTGCTGCACGGCCTGGTCCTGTATCTCTGCCTGCACCGGCCCCAGGGGCGCAAAGCTGTGCGGGAGACGGTGCTGTTCGTGGCGCTGGCAGTGCCGGTCTTTTTGCTCGTCTCCCTGATCCTGCCGCCGGACTTTGTCCGCCACGCGGTGGTCCTGAACCGGATCGACCGGGACATCCGGCCCAAGCCCGTGCCCCTGGAGGACCTGGGGTTGGGCTGGGAGGACGGCAACCTACGCTCCCTGCTGGACAGCCTGCGGGGAGGCCGGGAGCTGGGGGAGGAGGGAAACCCCGCGGAGCAGGGGGGGCGGGGAGACCGGGAGGGAGGACGGAACGCCCTGGAGGGCATCCCGTCGGACCGCTGGACGAGCGGGGGCTCCGGTGAGGGAGAGGAAGGCAAGCAGTACGCGGTGATGGTGGTGGCGAGCCGGGCCGACCCGGTGTACGCTGCCGACGCCTACTTCGGCGAGCTCGACCCGGTGCGGGGCTTCCTACTCGACCCCGAGGAGCCCCTCAACGAGCTCGCCTACCTGCGCTTCCTGGAAACCTGGCGGGACCCGGCGGTGCTCCCGGACCGGCTGCGCGGCGAGCAGGAGATCCACTACCTGTCCACCCTGCCGGAACGCTACCTGGCGTACCGCCCCCACAGGATCGAGCCGACGGTGCTCCAGAGGCGCTACTACCCCTTCGAGTACTCCTACCGGACCGTGTCACGGATGACCCGCAGCTCTGCCCGGGAGTGGAGCCGCATCGGGGGGCTCTCGCCGGAGGAAGAAACGTGGCTGGCCCGCTACCTCGCGGTGCCGCTAGGCCAAGAGGCGCGGCTGACCTTCGGGGCCTACCTGGAGGAGAACGTGGCTCCCGAGGCCGGCTACTACGGGCGCATCGCGGCCGTGCTGCGCAGCTTCGACGACTACCAGTACGAAGTCGGCTTCGACGACGACACCTCGGTGGCCAAGCTGCTGACCTTTCTCGAGCGCACCAAGAACGGGGACTGCACGGAGTTCTCGAACACCGCGGCCATCCTCCTGCGCCTGGCCGGCGTCCCCGCCCGGGTCGTGACCGGCTACCTGGCCTCCCGGGAGCTGCACAGCTTTGCCCACCTGGAGGCCCTGTACGTGCTGCGCGGCGCCATCGAGCCCCTCCAGGAGTTCGCTCTGCAGGAGCTGATCCTGGTGACCACGGCGCAGCGCCATTCCTGGGTCCAGGCCTACCTGCCCGGCTTCGGCTGGGTGGATTTCGAGTCCACCGCCTACGCCCTGCCCCCGCCGCCGGGGCAGGACCCCAACAGCATGGACGTGGTCATCCCGCTGATCCAGGACCTCGGAGACGAGGCGCGGCCCTTCCGCTTCCCCTGGCTGGCGGCCCTGGAGCTGCTCCTGCTGGTCGCGGCGGCCGCCCTGGGCGGAGCGTATCTCCTGCGGGTGCTCCGGGAGCTGGTCCTGGCGGCAGCGGCCCGGGGCCATGACCTGCGGGCCCTGCGGGCCCTGTGGGCGCTCCTGCTCTCGAAGCTGTCCGCCCGGGGTCTGGAGCTCAAGCCCCCCTCCCAGACACCGCTGGAGTACGCGCAGCTCTACCCGCAGCTCACCCGTTTCGCCTCCCTGTACACCATGCTGCGCTACCGGGAGAGCCTGAGCCCGGAGGAGCGAAGCCGGGCCTGGGCCGAGCTGCGCCTTGCCTA
>JAFGFV010000007.1 GCA_016930895.1 Spirochaetales bacterium
CAGGTGGTCATCGACATGCCGGACACCCGGGAGCGGGAGAAGATCCTGCAGATCCACTGCCGCAAGATCCCCCTCGGGGAGGACGTGGACCTGAATCGCCTGGGGCGGGCCACCCCGGGCTCTTCGGGAGCCGACCTGGCCAATCTGGTGAACGAGGCGGCCCTGTATGCAGCGCGGCAGGACAAGCTCAAGGTCGAGATGCAGGACTTCGAGGAGGCCCGGGACAAGGTCATGATGGGCATCGCCCGGCACTCCAAGGTGATCCCTCCCAAGGTCAAGGAGATGACCGCCTTCCACGAAGCCGGTCACGCCCTCCTGCACTATTTTCTCAAGAACGCCGATCCCCTGCACAAGGTGACCATCGTGCCTCACGGGCAGGCACTCGGGGTGGCCTTCTCCCTTCCGGAGACCGACGCCTATTCCCGCAGCGAAGGATGGCTCCGGGATCGGATCACGATCATCATGGGTGGGTACGCCGCCGAGGACATGATCTTTCACGAGAACACCTCCGGGTCCCAGAACGACATCGAGCAGGCCACCGAGATCGCTCACAAGATGGTCTGCGAGTGGGGGATGTCGAAACCCCTGGGTCCGATCTCCTACGGCCAGAAGGAAGAGCCGATCTTCCTGGGCAAGGAGATTGCCCGCCACAAGGACTACTCGGAGAAGACGGCGCAGCTCATCGATCAGGAAATACGCGGCATCGTGGAGGCGGGGCTCAAGCAGGCCAAGGACCTGCTGCTGGAGCACCGGGACCAGATGGAGCTCCTGGCCAAGACCCTTGTGGAAAAGGAGACCCTGGACGATAATCAGATACGGGAGCTCCTGGGTTTTCCTGCCAGGAAGCCCGCGTAGGAGTATCAGCGTTTCGGCCGATTGCCGCCGCGAACAGCCCGTGAGAACCCCGGATGATCCTCTCGTAGGAGGGGAGACTGTGCCGAAGAAGCTCGATTCGTCCCCGAGAGGCCGTGGTCTGCCGTTTCCGATTGTGACTCTCGTCCTACTGGCTTTCCTCGCAGCGCCGGCCGCGCAGGCGCAGGACTCCGCCCTGGACAAGGGGATAGCCGAAGGGTACCTGCGTCAGGCGGAAGCCCTCTTTCGCAGTGGCGACGATCGCCACGTCTTGGAGCTGCTGGAACGCTCGCTGGAGTTCTATCCGGATTTCTCCGAGAGCCTGTACCTCCGGGGACTGGTGCTGATGAAGCGCCAGGATACCCTCGAGGCTGCCCGGGAAGCCCTCGAGCGGGCCTTGGATGCGGGCAGCTGGATTTCCACCCCTCCGCAACAGGCACAGCTCGAGCTGGCCCGGCTGCACGTCCGGACGCGGCGGTATGCCGCTGCCCGCCGGCTGCTCGAGTCCCTGGCTCCCGACCGGGGCCTGGGGGGCGTGGGAAGCTCCGTTCTCGCGGAGCTGTGGGCCCGGGTCCTGATCGGCGAGGGTAGATTCGGCGAGGCGGAGGCGCTCTTGGAGCGGGCGCTGCGGCGGTATCCCGACGCGCCGCGGCTGTACGCGCTCGCCGGCGAGCTCCTCGGGGGGACCCTGCCTGCGGTCGGCCTTGCGGCGGGCGCTGGGGAGCCCCCGCGTGCGCAACGCCGCGAGGCTGTCGAGGTACTCGACCGCGGCCTTGGGGAGCTGCCCGGCACCCCGGAGCTGATCCTCGCGCGGGCCCGGGTGGAGAGCCAGCCGGATGTCCGCATCGGGCTCTTGGAAGGGTACCTGGACCGGGGGGGACGAGACCCCGGGGCGGCCGCGCTCTTGCTGGTGGACCTGCTGGAAGCGTTGGCCGCAGAGGATGCCCCGGACTCCGCCGTCGACGGCGCGGCCGCGCCGGGCGCAGGTGAGGGTGGGGCGGGCACGGGCACTTCGCTTCCCGAGGATCCGCCGGGCAGCGGGCGCGCGGCGCTGGCAGCCCGGGCGGAGAGGGCTTTGGAGCGTTTCGTCGAGCTGGGGGGTGCCCGTGAGATTCCCCTGGTGGACGGCTTGAGGGGGTACCTGCAGCCCGGCGGTGAGGGCCTGCACGAACGGCTTCTCGCCGGGCTGGAGGCCTCCTTGGCCGGCTACACGGGGGCTGGGATCGTCGATGCGGATCGCGACGGCCTGTACGAGGAGCGCTACGAATACGAGGGGGGCGCCCTGAAGGTGTGGACGCTGGACGCGGATCAAAACGGCCTCCCGGAAGCTCGCGCCGAGTATGGGGCTGAGGGGCTGAGCCGGCTCGAGTTTCCCTCCTCCCCTGTGCGCGTGGAGTACCTCTACAGCCGCTATCCGTACCTTGGGGAAGTGGCGTTCGTCGACGCGGGGGGGCGCAGGGTCTATGAGCTGGTGCCTTTCCGTCACGCCGCCGACGTGGTGGAAAGGGCTTCCGCTGCGCGCTCAGGTGTACTGAGCGGATGGACGCCTGGTCCCCGGCTGCCGGCGGCGCCAACGCCGGCCGCGCCAACCCCCCCCGCGCCCGATGCCGCGCAATCGTCGGACTCGGCCGTCCCGGACCATCCCCTCGGCCGGCGCCTGCGGCCGGCTGATCTCCTGGTGGAGTCCCAGGCTCGAGCCCGGGCCAGCCGCATGACCGAGTACCTGCCGGGTGAGCCGCCGGGCGGCGCGGCAGGTCAGACGGCGGACCGGGTGCACCTCCTGTTGAACGGGCAGACCCTGCGCATCGACGCGCGGCCCGACCGCTCGGGACGCTACCGGCACCGGGTGGTCTACGAGGAGGGCCGTCCGGTGTACGGGTTGAGGGACCTGGACGAAGACGGGCGCTTCGAGACCCGGGAGGAGTACCGGGGCGGTGAGCTCGCCCTGATCGAGCTCGACCAGGACGGCGACGGCAACCCGGAGTTCACCGAGCTGCTGGATCCCGACCCGCAGGCGCGTTCGGAGAAGAGGTGGGACTACGACAGCGACGGGCGGGTGGACAGCCGGCAGCGGCAGCTGCGGGACGGCAGCACCGTGCGGGAGTTCTCTTCCCGCCTGGACGGCAGCTTCGATCTGCGGGCCGTGTTCCGCGACGGGCGCCTGGCGGAGTTCCGTCGGGGCGGCGAGGAGCTGAGCGTCCGCTACGATTCCTCGCGGGGGGTGTACTGGATCGGCCGGGTTCGAGCTTGGGACCGTCTGCCGCAGCCGCTGACGGAGGGCGTGCACCACCGCGGAGGCAGCCGGGTGTTCGTGTTCGAGCACGGGGACGACTTCTACATCATCGGAGAGAATGAATGAGGCCAGGATTCAAGTTCCCGGTGCTCCGGGTGTCCGCAGCGGCGGCGGTACTGCTGGTGCTGATGTCGGTGCTGGCGGCTTCCTGCGCGACCCCGCCTGCGCCCGTCGAGGTCAGGCCGCTGGACGAGATCTGGGTCGGCCAGATCCAGGAAAAGGTGGACGCCGGGCGGCTCTCCGAAGCCTACCAGGACGTCTCGCTCCTGGAACGCAGCCCGGTCACGGGGGTCTCCGGGGAGCGGGTCCTGGAGCTCAGGTCGGAGATCGTGGAGCGGCTGCATGGAGAGTTTCGGGACAAGGTCAGCGCCCTGGAGTACGCCGAGGCCCTGCGCCTGTACCGGTCGTTGGCGGGCATCGGCGAGGTCGAGGAGCTGGGAGAATGGAGCGAGGCGTCCCTGCTGGCCCGGCTGGCCCAAGAGATGAGCGAGGCGGACAACGAGCCCCTTGCCCTGTTGTACGCGCTGCGTGCCCGGGCCGCAGGGGCGGAGCAGGACCCGGGCCTCCTGGGTCTCCTGCTCGAGCTGGCCGCCGACCTGGGCAATCCCAGCGTTTTCGCGGAGGTGCGGTCGGCCATGCTCGAACGGGAGCTGGAGATTCCCCCTGAGCTCGAAGACCGAACGCCCACGGCTCCCCGGGTGGAGGAGATGGTGCGGGGGACCGTCACCATCTGGGTGAATCGGGGGATACGCCTCGAGGGCGGGGTAGGCTACCCCGACCGGGTCATCGGCAGCGGCTTTTTTGTCGATCCCCGGGGCTACCTGCTCACCAACTATCACGTAGTCGCGAGCGAGGTCGATCCGAAGTACGAAGGGTACTCCAGGCTCTTCGTGCGCCTGTCCGAGCGCTCGGAAGAGAGGGTGCCTGCCAGGGTCGTCGGCTACGACCGGATCTTCGACCTGGCCCTGGTCAAGGCGGAGGTGGAGCCGCCTTTCGTCTTCTCGTCCGCGGACAGCCCGGAGGTCACCGTCGGCAGCAGCATCATCGCGATTGGCTCTCCTGCCGGGCTGGAGAACACCGTCACCTCGGGGATCGTCTCGGCCACTGGACGGAGATTCCTGCAGATGGGCGACACCTTCCAGGTGGACGTGCCCATCAACTACGGCAACAGCGGCGGGCCCCTGCTCGACGCCGAGGGCCGCCTGGTAGGGGTGGTCTTCGCCGGGATCGAGCAGTTCGAGGGCATCAATTTTGCGATCCCGTACGATTGGGTACTCAAGGCGCTGCCTCAGCTGTACCGCGAAGGGGAAGCGAGCCATCCCTGGCTGGGGATGGCGCTGCACGAGTCCGGCGGCGGCCTGGAGGTGGTGTACACGGTGCCGGGTGAGCCCGCGGCGCGGGCCGGCATCGCTGCGGGGGACCGGATCCTGTCGTTCAACGGCAGGAGCTTCGACAAGATCGGCGATCTCCAGGCAGAGCTGCTGAACCTCGATCACCCGACTCTCGTGAACTTGAGCTGGCAGCGCGGCGAGGAGACCATCGCCGGGGTGCTGGCGACTGGAGAGCGGCCCTTCAGCCCCATCGAGGTGAGCCTCGAGAGGGACAGGCGGGAGAACGTGATCTATCCCCTCTTCGGAATGCAGATCGAGGAGGTCGGCCGGATGCTGTGGCGCAAGAACTACGTGGTCCGCAACGTGCTACCGGGCTCGATCGCGGACGAAACCGGGCTTTCGAGGGACGACCCCTTGAGCATCCAGGGCTGGAAGCTCGACGAGGAGAACCGCTTCGCGGTGATGCAGATCTATGTCAAGAAGAAGAAGTCCGGCTTCCTCGAGAGCGCGGTCCAGATGGCCGCCTACCTGGAGACCGAGAACTTCATCTAGAGCCTGCACGGCACACCGGTACACGTGGACAGAGAGAGAATTCGCAACTTCTGCATCATCGCCCATATCGACCACGGCAAGTCGACCCTGGCGGACCGCTTTATCCAGGCGGCACGGATCATTCCCGATCGCGAGTTCCGCAACCAGATGCTCGACAGCATGGACATCGAGCGGGAACGGGGCATCACGATCAAGAGCCAGGCGATCTCCCTGCCGTACACCGCCCGCGACGGGCAGGAGTACTGCCTGAACCTGGTCGACACGCCGGGGCACGTGGACTTCACCTACGAGGTCTCCCGGGCCATTGCGGCCTGCGAGGGTGCGGTGCTGCTCATCGACGCCACCCAGGGGGTGGAGGCGCAGACCCTGGCCAACCTGTACCTGGCCATGGAGCAGGACCTGACCATCCTGCCGGTGATCAACAAGATCGATCTTCCCGGCGCCGAGATCGATGCCGTGCTGCGCCAGATCGATCACGACCTGGGCCTGGATCCGGACTCGGCCTTGCTGGTATCCGCAAAGATGGGGACGGGGGTCGAGGAGCTCCTCGAGGCCCTGGTCGAGCGCGTGCCGCCTCCGGCGGGCTCCAGCCGGGAGCCGCTGCAGGCCCTGATCTTCGACTCTCACTACGACTCCTACCGGGGGGTGATCGTTCACGTCCGCCTGTTCGCGGGCCGCAGCACCCCGGGTCAGACCGTACGCTTCTGGTCCAACGGGGCCGCCTACCAGGTCGACGAGGTGGGCATCTTCCGATTGGGGTTGCGCAAGGCCGGGGCCCTGGAGGCCGGGGAGGTGGGGTACATCACCGCCGGCATCAAGCTGATCGCGGACACCCGGGTCGGGGACACGATCACCGACCATGAGCGGCCCTGCGCCGCGCCCCTCCCGGGGTTCCGAGAGGTCAAGCCGGTGGTGTTCTCGTCGATCTACCCGGTGGACTCCAACGACTACGAGGAGCTGGCCGACTCCATGGAGAAGCTCAAGCTCAACGACGCCTCCCTGGTCTACGAGAAGGACTCCTCGGTGGCGCTGGGCTTCGGCTTTCGGTGCGGATTTCTCGGGCTGCTGCACCTGGAGATCGTCCAGGAGCGCCTGGAGCGGGAGTATGGTCTTTCGGTGGTGTTCACCGCCCCCTCGGTGCGCTACCGCTTCGCCTTGAGAGGGGGAGAGACGGTGCTCGTCGACAACCCGGTCAATATCCCCGACCCGGGCCTGGTGGAAGGGATGGAAGAGCCGTACATCCGGGCCTCGATCATCAGCCCCGCGACCTTCCTCGGAAACCTGATGTCCCTGTGTCTGGAGAAACGCGGCGAGCAGAAGGGCCTGAACTACCTGGACGAGAAGCGGGTGGAGCTGGTCTACGAGATGCCCCTGGCGGAGGTCCTCTTCGACTTCTACGACCGTCTCAAGTCGGGGAGCCGGGGCTATGCCTCCTTCGACTACGAGATCATCGACTATCGCCCCTCGGACATTGTCCGGCTCGACATCCTGATCAACGGCAAGCCCGTGGACGCCCTGGCGCAGCTGGTATACCGGGAGAACGCGTATCGCCGGGCCCGCTCGGTCTGCCAGAAGCTCAAAGACGAGATCCCGCGGCACCAGTTCAAGATCCCGATCCAGGGAGCCCTGGGCAGCCAGATCATCGCGCGGGAAACGATCCCGCCCTTCCGCAAGGACGTGACCGCCAAGTGCTACGGCGGCGACATCACCCGCAAGCGCAAGCTGTTGGAGAAGCAGAAGGAAGGCAAGAAGCGCATGAAGATCGTCGGCAGCGTGGAGCTGCCCCAAAGCGCTTTCCTTTCAGTGCTCAAGACCGCGGAGGAGTAGGGCCCCTCAGACCGCCGGCCGCGACGGTCTCCGCGGGTCATCCCGCGGCGGTCTCCGCCGTGCGTCTCAACAAGTTCTGGAAGTAACGCGCGCCGGCCAGGAGCTGCACCAGGCTGGGCCGGGCCAGGATACGTTCGGGCTCGCTCTCCGCTATCGGAAGCAGAAGATACCCCGCCTCCAGGAGCCACGCCGGCAGTTCCTGACCGCCAGGGGAACGCGGCCGGTCGCTTGCCTTCCCGGCGCCGGCGTTCCCTCGGGCGCCTTCCGGCGGTTTTTCGAGCAGCTCGACCAGACGCTCTTCGGTGCGCCGGAGCAGGGCGGCCTCCGCCCGGCAGAAGGTCTCCACGGCCTGCGGGGAGGGGGCGAAGCGCGGCGGAGTCTCGGCTCGCGTGTCGGGGCTTCCCGGCCTGTCTTGGCGCGAGGCCCGGGAGAGCAGTCGCTCGATCGCCCGCGGTCCCTGCACCGGGAGGGCGCCGCAGGGCAGCCCTTCCCCCGTGAGATCGTACACCCGCCCGGAAGCGCCGATCAGGCGCTCGAGCTGAAGGGCATAGGAGGACAGGGTCAGGTCGCTCTCCACCCGGGAGCCGGAGCGGCCGCGCAGGGCCAGGCGCGGTCGCAGGAGCAGGGCCTCGAACGCGCTGGTGCCCGGCGGGCGGAGCCGCCACCCCGAGCTGAGCGGGGCCAGGTGGGCCGGGGCTCCCCGAGCGTGCGTCCTGCCCGGGAGGTAGCTGAAGTCCAGGCCGGCCAGGAGGACCGGACCAGAGGTCATGCGCAGGGCCAGTTCCACCGCGGTGACGCCCACGGATCCCAGGGGCGGGAGCGGGGTGGGCAGGATTCCGTGCTCCGAGAGCCTGCGGAACAGCGCGAGGGGGTGGAAACGGGCTGCAAAGAAGGTGCGCTGGGGAAAACGATGGAGCACCGTGGGACTGGCGGTCAGGTCGCAGACCAGGTGGAGCGAGGGATCGAAGTCCGGCACGAAGTCCTGCAGGTTGTGGACCTGGGCCTCGAGCACGCAGACCCAGTCGGGGCGGAGCCCCGCGGCGCGCAGCGTCGGCAGCGAGGTGTCCGTGGCCAGCAGGCGCACCCGCGGACGGATCGCCAGGAGACCCTCGAGAGCCCGTTCGAGTGACGGGCCGGCACCGGTCACCACGATCGGGGCCGTCGTCTTAAGGGAATGCGCCGCACGGGCCCCCGGGAGGAGCGGCAGGTTGCCGATCAGGTTCCTGAGCCACAGCCGGGACATTTCGACCAGGGTGATCTTGTTCTGCCAGAACAGGCGGATTTCTTCCTCCAAGGTCTCCCGGATGCTCCGATAGACCCCCGGGGCGAGCCGGTGAGCGCTGCACAAGGGCACCTCGGCCAGCCTGCGGAAGCGCCACGGACGTAGGGAGCGCAGCAGCGCCGCGGCCGCGGCCGGGGCGTCCAGCCTGACGATCGTCAAGTGATCGCTGTGGGGCAGCGGGATGCCGCTGGCGGCGGCGAGGGTCATGAGGGCGGGATCTGCTTCCACGCACAGCACGTGGCAGCGCTCCGGCAGGCGCTCCAGCAGCTCCCGGAGACCGTAGCCGAGACCCAGCGAGGGGACGAACACCAGAGTCCCGGGCTCGAGCCTCGCGGAGCCCGCCTGCCGCCGCGGCGCGGCAGCCGGGTCTCGGGAAGAGTACAGGTAACGCCCGCGGTAATGGATGGTGAGGCCCCGGCCGGTTTCGCGCAGCCGGGGCTCATCCTCCGCGTTCATTGCGACGGGAAGACGTACTGGTAGAAGGTCTCGTTGAAGTTGTCTTCCAGGTACTCCGGATCGAGCAGGATGTTCTGGAAATCGGACTCCAGGGCCTGTCCCGCGTAGAAGTCGTAGTAGTCCTCCAGGAGGTCGAGCTGGCGCTGGGGAGGCTCCCGGACGTCGTCCAGCCGGAGCACCACCACCTGGTCGTCGAGCAGCACCGGCTGGGAGACCTCGCCGATTCCCAGGCCAAAGGCCGCGACAAAGAAGGGCTCGCTGTAGGACGCCGAAGCCAGATCCAGATTCCCGGCCAGGGAGCGCACCGGCGCGAGAAAATAGATCTCCTGGTAGTTCAGGGGGAAGTAGTCCGTGAGCCCGGTGGCGTACGACTCCTCGAGGGTGGCCCCGGTAAAGCCGACCTCGTCCACCCGGGAACGGAAGCTCTGGGCCTGCGTGATGATGTAGTCCTCCACGCTTCCCTTTTCGTAGCGCATGATGTAGTCCCGGACCGTGGTCGCGGCTTCCGGGTCGTTGAGGTCCAGGCTCAGGACGGGGGAATCGGCACGGTAGATGACCCAGCCGAAACGGCTCTCCAGGACCGGAGACAGGGCTCCCTCGGCCAGGGAGAAGATCGTCTCCAGCGGCTCGGTGGACTCGAAGTCCCCCTCCAGATCGTAGTAGTACCGCCAGCCCATGTCCCCGCCCTTTTCCGCGTACAGGTCCTTGGACTGGGTGCGGGCCAGCTCCTCGAAGCTCGCCGAGCGCTCTTCGAGCTTGCTGCGCACCTCCGCCGCCTCCCGCTCACCGGCCTTGATCAGGATGCGGCTCAGCTTGATTCGCCGGAACAGCTCCCGGTTGGCCTCCCCGAAAGTGCGCACTTCCTGCTCGGGGTAGTCGTCGAAGGGGAAGCCGACCACGGTGAAGCGGCGCTGCTCGTTCATCATCTGCCGGAAGAAAGAGATCTCCGCGGGGCTCTGCAGCGGATTCTCGAGGAAGTCCCTGAGGTACTGCTCGCGGATGAGCTGCTCCCGGAAGAGCTTGAGCGCCGCGTCTTGCTCGGCCTTCGAAAGCCTGCGGAATCGCTCCTCGTTGAGAAGCCCCCCCATGGAGTAGGGGCCGTTCCTGATGAACTCGCGCTGCTGCCTGTCGGTGGAGACGTACAGCCCGCCTTCCTGGGCCTCGTACAGCACCGCGGTGTGCAGCACAGTCTGTTCGAAAGCGGTGCGCCAGACCCGGTAACTGCGCATCTCGAGGTCGGCGTCACTCTCCTCGGCCCCGGCCTCGCCTCGCAGCTGCTCGTCCACGGCGACTACCCGCTCGGCCAGATAGTTGCCCGGAAAATACTCGATCGGCTCTCCCCGGTAAGAGCCGAACTCGATCCTGCCGCCTGAGGCGCCCGGGTCGCGGACCGCCGGCAGCCCGATAAAGGTGATCACGATGACCACCAGGATGAGCACGCTGAACCCGTAGAGCAGGGGCTGCGTCGTCCGCTTGCGCTCGACGGGGTTCTCCTTGGAATCGCTGCGCTTTCGCGAAGCGTGTCGTCTAAGCTCTCTAGAGGGCATTACGGATCCTTGCTGTTCTGAGGATATCGAGCAGGTGTAAAAATAGCATCCAACTTGCGGGAGTGTCAATTCGCGGGCGGCCGGGAAAATCCTTCCGCCCTATTGACATGCACGCAGCGCAGTGCGTATATTGGCGCTGTCGATTGAAGGCTGCCGAGGCGTCCTTGTCGGCAGCGTGAACTGTCTGGGGGCGTGGCGAAGTCTGGTTATCGCGCCGGCCTGTCAAGCCGGAGATCGCGGGTTCAAACCCCGTCGCTCCCGTAAAACCCCCG
>JAFGFV010000482.1 GCA_016930895.1 Spirochaetales bacterium
GTCGCCAAGGTGGCGGCCGGCGAGGCCATGACCCTGATCGACATCCGCAGCGCCGCCGACTACGCCAAGGGTCACCTCAAGGGCGCGGTCAATCTGCCCTGGGGAAGCCCTGCCCTGGTAAACAACCTCAAGTACCTTCCCCACGAGGGACAGGTATTCGTGTACTGCTACACCGGCCAGACCGCCGGGCAGACCGTGGGCGCGATGAACGTGGCCGGGATTCCGGCGCAGTCGATCCGGTTCGGCTGGAACCTGGGCATCTCCAAGGTCGAGGGAGTGGACAAGGTGACCACCACGGCGCCCGCAGAGCTCAACAAGAGCCGGACCTACGAGGTCGTGCCGGCCCTCGAGGCCGCCTACAAGGCCTACTTCAACGACATGGCCGGCAAGGCGGGGACCCGCTTCGCCAACAACATCATCGCCGAGGCCGAGGCCAAGAAGATTCTCGACGCCAAGGACAGGAACGTCACCTTCGTGTCGATCCGCCAGGCCAAGGACTATGCCGCCGGCCACATCCCCGGCGCTGTGAACATTCCTTGGGGCAAGGGTATGCACGAGATGTTCTCGACGCTACCCGCCCGGAACACCCTGATCGTGTACTGCTACACCGGCCAGACCGCCGGGCAGGCGGTTGCCACGCTGCGCCTGCTGGGCTACGATGCGGTATCGCTGCGCGGGGGCTTCGGCACCGCGGCCAACAAGCCGCAGGGCTGGAGCAACCAGGCCGGGTACCCGGTAGCCAAGTAGGGTCGGTCCAGCGGCGGGCGGGGCTGTGCCCGATCGCCCGCCAAGATTCGAATCCAGGAAGGCCCGGCCAAGCGCCGGGCCTTTTTTTCCTGACTGCGTCCGCTCCGGCGCCCGGGAACGGGGAGCGCACGTGGTCTTGCGGGAATATCGGTGAACCAGATCGTGCTGCGGCTTGCGCTGTTCGCCGGAGTCCTCTGCCTCGCCGCGGTCGGTCAGCTGGCCGCCAAGGCCGGGGCCCTGCGGGCCGCCGCGGGGGACATCCTCAATCCACTCCTGGCGCTCAGCCTGTGCTGCCTGTTCGCCCGCGGCCTCCTGTGGCTGGCAGTCCTGCGGCGGGAGCGGCTGGTCTTCGCCTACCCGATCATGGCGCTGGCCTACCCGCTCGTGCTGGTTCTGGCGCGCCTGGCCTTCGGGGAGCCGATCACGGTGGGCAAGGCAGCCGGGAGTCTGCTGATCGTGGCCGGGGTGGGGCTGGCGGCCGTGAGCGAGGCCCGCCTGTGAGTGGGGCTCTGGCCGCGGTGGCCGGGGTGGTGCTCCTGTCGGCGGCGGCGCAGGTGCTGCTCAAAAGGGGAGTGGACCGCCTGGTGACGCGCCGAGGCTTTCGCGCCCTGCTCGCGAGCGTGAGTCCGGCCCTGCTGGGCGGAGGCGCCGCCCTGCTCGCTGCCCCGCCCCTGTACTTCCTGGCCCTTACGCGCCTGGAGCTGGGCCTCGCCTTTGCGGCAACCGCGCTCACCCAGGGGGTGGTCGCCGTGGCCGGACGTCTGCTGCTCGGAGAGAGGCTCCGGCCGCTGCAGCTGGCGGGAGTGGGTCTGGTGTTGGCGGGCCTGCTGGTATGGAACCTCTAGTCACGGCGGTGGTGCCGAGCTTCCGAGGGTCTCCCCGACTGGAGAGCCTGTGCAGCCGGCTGCTGCCGGTCCTCCGCGGAATCGGAGGGGAGCTCATCCTGGTGGACGACGGCAGCGACGACGACAGCTGGGCCGTCATGAGGGCGGCGGCGGCCGACTGTGCCGAGGTCGGCTGCGTGCGCCTGGCACGGCGAAGCGGGCAGCAGGCGGCCACCCTGGCCGGGTGCTCCGCGGCTTCCGGGCGCTGGATCGTCACCCTCGATGACGATCTGGAGCACAAACCCGAGGACATTCCGCGCCTCCTGGACCGGGCGGAAGCGGGGTACGAGCTCGTGTACGCCGTACCGCGGGCCCGTCCGCTGCGGCCCCTGCGGAGGTTGGGCTCCGGGGTCTTCGACCTGGGCTTCAGCCTGCTGGTCGGCAAGCCCCGAGGGCTCAGGCTCACGAGCTTTCGGGTGCTGGACCGCGGGTTGGTGAAGCGCATGCTCGGAGACCGGGTGCCGGCGATCTACGTTTCTGCCCTGGCCCTGCGCCAGAAGCCGCGGGTCTCGAAGGTGGCCGTGAGCCCCGGCCCGCCGGCGGCCTCCCGCACCTCGGTCCGCCGGCTCGCGGGCACGTTCCTGCAAACCCTCGTTGGCTATGGGCCTCTCGGCCGGCTGCGGCGCGGCCGGCCTGTGGTCGATTTCCTGCCGATCGCCGAGGTCCGGACGCCTGCCTGCCGAGCGGCCGGTTCGGGCCGGCGGCCGTCCGGCCCGCGGCGGATGGGCCCATGAGAGCTCGGCGTCTTCTCGTGTTGGGGGGCGGGAGCAGCCAGCTCTCCCTGCTGGCTCGCTGCCGCGATCACGGGTTCTTTACCGTGCTGGCCGATCGGGACCCCCGCGCTCCGGGGCGGGCCCTGGCGGACGCCTTCGAGCCTGCCAGCACCTTCGACGCCGAAGCGGTCCTGAGAGCCGCCCGGCGCCAAAGGGTGCACGCGATCCTGACCGCCGGCACCGATCAACCCGTGCTGGTGGCCGCCCGGGTCGCGAGCGCCCTCGGCCTGCCCTCGTTCCTGGACGTGCCCACCGCCCTCGCTGTGACCAACAAGCGGGTCATGAAGGCGCGCCTCCGGGAGCTGAACCTGCCCACGGCCCGGTGGGCGCTCGTGGACCGCAGGGTGGACCCGGGCGGGTTGGCGGCGCTGCGGCCCCCGTTCGTGACCAAACCGGTGGACAGCCAGGGTCAACGGGGCGTGTACCTCCTGCCCGACGCCCGAGCGGTGCACAACGTGGCGGACGATGTGCTCAGCTTCTCGCGGGAAGAGCAGTTCCTGGTGGAGGAATACTACCCGAGCCGGGAGGTCACCGTGTCGGGGTGGGTCGGGCAGGGGAGGCCGGTCCTGCTGACCGTTACCGACCGGGTGACCGTAGAGGCGCGGCCGCACATCGGCGTGTGCTTCGCTCACCGGTACCCGACTCACCTGGCGGACCGTATGGCGGAGATCGCCGTATTGACCCAGCGGGTGGTGGAAGGGTTCGGCATCCGGGAGGGGCCGCTGTACTTCCAATTCCTGGTCGGAGCACAAGGGGTCGTGGTCAACGAGCTTTCCTGTCGCCTCGGGGGGGCGTACGAAGACCGGTTCATCCCCCGGGTGACCGGAATCGACCCGCTGGAGCTCCTGATCCGCGGCAGCCTCGGGGAATCCGTCGCGGCGGTGCCGGATCGCGGCTTCGACGAGGCGGCGGCGCCAAGTTGCGTATCCGTCGCCCTGCTGTTCTGCCGTCCGGGTCGCATCGCCGAGCTGTCCGACCTGACGGCGCTCCGCGGGATGCCCGGCGTGATTGCGGTCGAGTGGCTGCAGGGCCCGGGCACCGTGATCGGCCCCCTGGTCAATTCCGCGCAGCGGGTCGGCTACCTGGTGGTCGAGGCTCGCGGCGCGCAGGAGATCAACGCCAGGCTGGACGCAGCGCTCGGAGCCATGCACGTGAGCGGGGAGGACGGCGAGGAGCTCCTACTGGACGCTCGCGCGCAGGCGTGGCATCCTGGTCGGCGATGAGCCGCATCCCCCGTTTGGCTGTCCTGCTGTTGGCCGCAGTGGGGGCCGGTGCCCTTGCGGGCTGCGTTCGCGCGCCCGCTCCCGATCAGGAGCGAACTCAGGGCCGGCCCCGGGAGGGCGTGCCCGGACAGGGCAGCCTGACCATCGCCGAGCAGTACGGACTGGCGTATGCCCCGCTGCAGGTCCTGCGCAAGCAGGGACTGCTGGAGCGCGCGCTGCCCGGGGTCCGGGTCCACTGGCAGCAGCTGGCCAACACCGCGACGATCCGCGAGGCCATGGTGGCGGGCCGGGTGGACGTCGGCTTCGTGGCCATCCCGCCTTTCCTGATCGGCCGCGACAACGGCATGGACTGGCGGATCTTTACCGGCCTTTCGGAGGCCCCCCTGGCCCTGGTGTGCTGGAAGCCGGGGATCCGGTCCCTGTCGGACTTCGGGCCCGGGGATCGCATCGCCCTGCCGCAGCCCGCTTCGGTACAGCACATCCTTCTGGCCATGGCGGCGCAGCGGGAGCTGGGGGATGCCCGGCGCTTCGACCGGCAGATCGTCACCATGGCGCATCCGGACGCCATGACCGCCCTGCTGGCCCGGGGGGATGTCACCGCCCACTTCTCCTCGCCTCCCTACCTCGGCCGCGAGCTGGCGGACCCGGGCGTGCACGTCGTGCTTACGGGCGCGGAAGCCATGGGCGAGGAGTTCACGTTCATTGTGGGAGTTGCCAGCGCCGAGGTACTGGCGCGCCGGGGTGCGGAAATCGGCCTCCTGTCCCGGGCCCTGGCCGAGGCGTCGAGTTTCCTGGCCCGGCGGCCCGCAGAGGCGGCGGCCCTGCTCTCCCCGCTGTACGGTTTGCCGGCCGTGGAAATCGCCGCCGCGCTCGGCTCCGGTGGGCCCGCGCCGACGGGCGCAAGCTCCGGGGGCCTGCGCTTCGGACCGGAGATCCGGGGTCTTTCCCGCTTCGCCGAGTTCATGTACCGCGAGGGCTTCCTGAACCGGCCCGCCGACCCGGTCGACCGCCTGCTGTGGAGCGGCTACCCCGCGGAGGGGACGGCGCCTGAAGGGGGCCAGCCCAAAGGACCCGGAGGGGCCGGCGCGGGGGGCCGAGCCCCGTGAGCGCAAGGTGGAGGCGCTGGGCCGGTCGCGCGGTATGGCTGGCCGCCCTGCTGGGCGGGTGGGAAGCGGTCCGCCTCCTGGCGCGTCCGTCCCCCGCGCTCTATCCTTCCCTCGGGGCGATTGCGGTCCGGTTGGGAGCATCCCTGTGGCGCGGGGAGCTGCTCGGGCAGATCGGGCTCTCCCTGGCCCTCGTGGTCGGCGGCCTGGCGCTCGGGGTTCTGCTGGCCTTCCTGGCGGCGCTGGCGGCGAGCGCCCATCCCTGGGTCGACGAACTGCTGGGCACCCTGATTGCGATCCTGCACCCCCTGCCCGGGCTGGCGCTGCTCCCCGTGATCATTCTTTGGCTGGGCACGGGTTTCGAGGCAATCCTGTGCATCATCGTGCATTCCGTGCTCTGGCCGGTGGCCACCAACCTGCGTTCGGGCTACCGGAGTCTGCCGCAGAGCTGGCGGATCGTCGCCCGCAACCTGGGTCTGCCGCCCACGGCGCGCTTCTTCCAGATTACGCTTCCGGGGACTGCGCCCTTCCTGCTCGCGGGGGCGCGCATCGGCTGGTCCCGGGCGTGGCGGGCCCTGATCAGCGCGGAGATGGTGTTCGGGGCCGTCGGGGGACTGGGCGGGCTGGGCTGGTTTCTCTACTCCCGGCGGGTGTTCATGGATACCGCCGGGCTTTTCGCCGGGATCCTTGTCGTGATCGTGCTGGGGGTCGTGGTCGAGGAGGTCGGTTTCGGCCGCCTGGAGAGGGGCACGGTGGAACGCTGGGGGGTCTCCGCGTGAGCTTCCAGGCGGGCGACGGTGTCGCGGGGCTGCTTACGGCCCGGGGCTTGAGCAAGAGCTATCCCACCGCGGCGGGGGAGCTTCGGGTGTTCCGGGACCTTTCGCTGGAGGTCCGAGCGGGCGAGCTGGTCGGCATCCTGGGACCCTCGGGGTGCGGCAAGTCCACGCTCCTGCGCCTGCTTGCCTCCCTCGAGGGGTTCGACTCCGGCCAGCTCCTGTTCCAGGGAAGGCCTGCCCCCGAACCCGGACGGGCGCGCATGCTCCTCCTGCCCGACGAGAACCAGCTGTTTCCCTGGCTTAGCGCGGCCGGGAACGTGAGCTTCGTACTGCGGGCGAGCGGCCTGCCGTGCTCCCGGGAGGATGCCGGGAGGCTGCTGGACATGGTCCACCTGGGGGAGGCCGGCGACCGGTACCCTCATACCCTGTCCAGCGGGATGAGGCAGCGGGTGGTCCTGGCCCGCGGGCTGGCTGCCCGGCCGCGGTTGCTCCTGATGGACGAGCCCTTTGCGCGCTTGGACGCTCAGACCCGCGGACTGCTCCAGGACCTGGTCCTGGAGCTGTGGCGCGAGAGCGGCATTGCGATCGTCTTCGTGACCCATGACATCCTGGAGCTCCTCAGGGTGGCGGAGCGGATCGTGGTGCTGGGCAGGGACGGCTCGGTCCGGACCGATGAGCCCAATCGCCTGGGCGAGCCCCGGGACATCACCAACCCGGCGTTCGCCGGAGCCTACACGCGACTGCACGCCCTGCTCGAGGGTCCGGCAGGGTCCGTTCAGGGCCCGGGGGCGAGCACCCGGTAGATCCTCAGGCGGGCCGGGTAGCGGCCCTGGTAGGCCACGATCCGCATGGCGAAGACCGGCTCCTCGTAGCGGGCCACGAGCTCGCAGCGCTCGCTCAGGAAGCGCTGCATCTGCCCGTAGTAGGGAGCCAAATTCCCGTACAGGTCGTTCCAGATCGGGCGCTCGGCGTAGATGCGGTCGAGCTCATCGGGGTAGAGGATGAACTGGATCCCGTGCTCATCGACGTATTGCTCGAAGGACGGTCCGGCGTCGGTGAGGGCCGCCAGGTCGTTGAACGCGTGGAGCGCCCCCGGGGCAAACGCGAAGGCGGTGTTGGGCCCCCCGAGGACGCGGGCGTGCTGTGGCACGTGGGCCCGGATGCGCTCGAGGTAGCGCCCGTAGCTCA
>JAFGFV010000483.1 GCA_016930895.1 Spirochaetales bacterium
CAAGATGGTGGAGGGCGGAGTGCCCTTCCCGATGATCTCCGACGCGGGCGGACACCTGGGACAGGTGTACGGCGTGTACGACGAGAATGCGGGAGTGGACATCCGAGGACGCTTCATCATCGATCCGGACGGTGTGGTCCAGGCCATGGAGGTGCTGACGCCTCCGGTGGGCAGGCACGTGGACGAGACCATCCGCCAGTTGCAGGCCTTCCAGCACGTGCGCAAGACGAAGGGGGCGGAGGTCACGCCTTCCGGCTGGCAGCCAGGGGGCCAGGTGCTGAAGCCCGGCCCGGACCTGGTGGGCAAAGTCTGGAAGGTCTGGAAGCCGAAGAAGTAGGACGGCCCCCCGCTGTTCGTACATCACTGCTGCGACTCGAGCCGGCCAGTGAGCCGGGGAAGCTGATGGGATCTGGTGGTCCCCGCGGTCTTCAAAACCGTTGGTCGTCTGAACGGGCGACGGCAGGTTCGATTCCTGCCTCTTCCGATAGCCGAACAGGGGCGTAGCGACGCGCCGTCGCAGTCCATCCCACGTCGTTCCCGCCAGGGCCGCAAGGCGGCCGCCCAGGGGCAGGAGGATCATCGGGTGCGGGTTATAGGGACCGCCGGACATGTGGATCACGGCAAGACCCTGTTGATCGAGGCCCTGACCGGGATCGACGCGGACAGACTGCCCGAGGAGAAGCGCCGCGGCCTGACCATAGACCTGGGCTTTGCCCACTTCTACGCCCCGGACGGGCAGCCGGTGGGCGTGATCGACGTACCGGGGCACGAGCGCTTCATCCGCAACATGGCCGCCGGGGCGTGGTCGCTTGACCTGGCTCTGCTGACCGTGGCCTCGGACGACGGCTGGATGCAGCAGACCGCCGATCACATCCGGGTCTTGCGCCTGATGGGCGTGCCCCGCCTGATCGCGGTCATCACCAAGGCCGACCTGGCTTCCCCGGAGCGGCTCCGGCAAGTGACCGAGCAGGCGGTGCGGGAGTGCAGCCTCCGGGGGTACCCCGTGGCGCCGGCTGTCGCCGTCTCCGCCCGCACGGGCCAGGGCATCGAGACTCTGAAGGCTCTCGTCCTCGAGCAGCTGGCTGCGCTCCCCGCCCCGGCCGGAGGCTTCGCCCACCTCTACGTGGACAGAGCGTTCACGGTCAAGGGCTCGGGTGTCGTGGTCACGGGCAGTCTCGTGGGAGGATTCATCGAGCGAGGACAGGAGCTGCTCCTGTTGCCCCGTAAGAAGCGCGTCCGCGTCCGGGGTCTGCAGTCCTACTACCAGGAGTGCGAACAGGCCGAGCCGGTTTCCCGCGTGGCGGTGAACCTCGCCGGTGTCGACCTCGAGCAGATCGGCCGGGGAGACCTGCTCACCGAACCGGAGGCCCCCTTCCAGGCGGTCAGGGAGTTCATCGCCCGCGTCGCTCCTGCCCCGGGCGATCCGCCGCCGGTCTTCAAGAGGGACACCGAAGTGGAAATCGCCGCCGGCACGGGCCACCAGATCGTGCGTCTGACCCGCCTCGGCCCCGGCGCCCTGGCCCGCGTCCGCCTGAGCCAGCCGACCGCCCTGCTCTGGAACCAGCCGATAGTGCTCATCCAGCACGGAGGGAGCGCCATCCTGGGCGGGAGCCGCGTGCTGTGGCTCGGGAGAACCGGCCGAGAGCAGCGGCTCGCCCTCGCCGAGATCGAGCCGAAACTGCCCCCCGAGCTGGGAGCCGAGCAAGAAGCTCTCTTGAAGCTCACCCTCGAAAAGGCCGTGCCCCCGAAGGAAGCCGCCAACCTCGAGCTGTCGCCCGCGTTGCGCCAGAGCACGGTCGAGCTGGGAGGGTGGATCGTGGCCAGGCAGTACGCGGACGAGTTGGAGAAGCGTATCCGCGAGCTGGCCGCCGCGCCGCGGGGGCTCAAGCCCGGCGAGCTGGCAACCCTGATCAGGGAAGCGCCGGAAGGGCTGCTGAAACTCGTCGCCGGCCGGCTGGCCGACCGCGGAGACCTCGCCCTGCGGGAGGGCATCCTGTTTCCCCCCGGCGAGAGACCGCCCGAAGTCTCGCCGATGGGGCGCCAGCTCCTGCGGGATCTGCGCGCCGAGGGAGCCCGCGGGCTGGAGGCGAGCCAGCTCAAGGCGGCCGGTGCCACCAAGGAGCTGCGCAATCTCGCGCGCATCGGCCTGGCGGTCAGCCTGGACGGAAACATCTACTACGACAAGGACTCCTATCTGGACTTGGTGCGCTCCTGTCTGGCGAGTCTGGAACTGGGCGGGATCCTGACCATCGCCGAGGCCAAGGCCCGGACCGAGCTCTCTCGCAAGTACGTCATACCCCTGCTCAACCGCATGGAGAGCGACGGGTACGTGAAGCGCAGCGGGGACGACCGCATCGTGGCAGCCAAACCGAAAGGAACAGGATGAGCACGAGCAAGAAAACCGGCGCCGAGAGCATCCTTTGGGACCTGAAGGACCTGTACGGCGGACCTGACGACCCCGCCATTTCCGCCGACCTGGAGGATACCCTGCGCCGGGCGGAAGCCCTGGGAAAGCGTTACCGGGGCCAGCTGGCCGTGATGCCGGCCGGAGAGCTCCACGAGCTTGTCACCGAGTACGAGCAGATCCTGGAGCGCTCGGCCCGAGCGGCCACCTTCGCCTACCTGTCCTGGTCCACCGACACCGAAGACCCGGCCCGGGGCGCGCTCCTCCAGCGCCTGCACGAGCATTCCGCCCGGCTGCAGCAGGGCCTGCTGTTCCTGGAACTCGCGTGGGCCAACCTGCCGGACGACCGGGCCCAGGCCCTTCTCGACGACCCGGCGCTCGCGGCGTACCGCTTCTGGCTGCTCCTGGCCCGGCGTTACCGGCCGCACCTGTTGAGCGAGCCGGAAGAGAGAATCCTGGCCGAGAAGGCCGTGACCGGTCGGAGCGCCTGGGTGCGTTTCTTCGAGGAGGTCCACGGAGGGATGCGCTACGACCTGGACGGCGAGAAGCTTCCCCAGCAGAGCGTGCTGGCCCGGCTGTACGAGCCGGAGCGGGAGCGGCGCCGCCAGGCCGCCGAGGCCTTCACCGTCGGACTCCGGTCCTTGACCCGCATCAACACCTATATCTTCAACAACCTCCTTCTGGACAAGGCCTCGGAGGACACCCTGAGGAGCTACCCGAGCTGGATCAGCGCCCGCAACCTGGACAACCAGATCGACGACGCCACGGTGCAGGCCCTGGTCGAGGCGGTGACCGGACGCTACGACGTGGTGGGCCGCTACTACCGGCTCAAGGGCAGGCTCCTGGGCGTGAAGGAGCTCTTTGACTACGACCGTTACGCTCCCCTGCCGGCGGCCGAGCACCGCTACGGCTGGGACCAGGCCCGGGAGGTGGTTTTGGAGGCCTACGGTGAGTTCCACCCCCAGATGTCCGCGATCGCCCGGCGCTTCTTCGAGGAGCGCTGGGTCGACGCGGCGGTCCGCCCGGGCAAGCGGGGCGGGGCCTACAGCCACGGGGCCGTGCCCTCGGTGCACCCCTACGTGCTCATGAACTACACGGGCAACGCCCGGGACGTGATGACCCTGGCTCACGAGCTCGGTCATGGCGTGCACCAGTACCTGTCCCGCCGCCAGGGCATGCTCCTGGCCGAGACCCCCCTGACCACCGCCGAGACCGCGTCCGTGTTCGGCGAGATGCTGGTGTTCCAGCGCCTGATGGCCCGGGAGAAGGACCCCAGGGCCCGGTTGTCCCTCCTGGTGTCCAAGATCGAGGACACCTTCGCCACGGTGTTCCGCCAGGTGGCCATGAACCGCTTCGAAGAGGCCGTCCACACGGACCGTCGCAAGGAAGGGGAGCTTCGTGCCGAGCGCTTCGGGGAGCTCTGGATGGAGAGCCAGGAGGCCATGTTCGCGGGCAGCGTGGTCCTCACCGAGAACTACCGATTGTGGTGGAGCTACATCCCCCACTTCGTCCACTCCCCCGGGTACGTGTACGCCTACGCCTTTGGCGAGCTCCTGGTGCTGGCCCTATACGCTCGCTATCAGGAGGCCCCGGAAGGGTTCCCCGACCGCTACCTGCGGCTCCTGGGCGCCGGCGGCTCCAACTGGCCGGAGGAGCTGGTCAAGACCGTCGGGGTCGATCTCAAGGACCCGGAGTTCTGGACCCGCGGCCTGGGCATGATCGACGAGCTGGTGGGACAGGCCGAAGAGCTGGCCGGGAAAGGTCTGACGGGCGGAGCACAAAGCACAGGAGGCAGGTCGAGATGATAGCCATGGTCGCATACGATTCGTACTTCGGCAACACCGAGCAGGTGGCCCGGGCGATCGCCCGAGCCCTCGGCTCCGAGCAAGAGGTTGCCGTGGTCCGGGCAGGCGAGGTCGACCTGAACGGGCTGGACCAGGTCCAGCTTCTGGTCGTAGGCTCCCCGACCCGGGCCTTCCGACCCACGGAGGCTACCACCGCCCTGCTGAAGAAGATTGCCGAGCGAGGGCTGAAGGGCACGAGGGTGGCCGCCTTCGACACCCGGATCGGCGGCACGGACATCAAGTCGCCGATCCTGCGCTTCTTCGTCAGAGCCATGGGCTACGCTGCCCCGCAGATCGCGAAGAGGCTTCAGAACAGCGGGGGCAACCTGGTGGTGCCCCCCGAGGGATTCGCCGTGGGCGGGACCGAGGGTCCCCTGAAGACGAACGAGCTCCAGCGGGCCGCGGAGTGGGCGGGGCGAATCACTGCCGGGGGTTGCTGAGGCAGAAACACGCCCCCGGGCGCACCGAAAGGAGGAAACGCGATGAAGAAGGCAATGGGCATCGCCACGTTGGCGCTGGTCCTGCTCGCGCTGGCAGGCTGCGCGGCCGGCCCGAACACGCTGGTCGGTTCGGCCGGTGCGGAAGGGGTGGTGGCCGGGTTCTGGCGGGGGCTGTGGCACGGGATCATCGCCCCGGTGACCTTCGTCATCTCCCTGTTCACGCGGAGCGTGCAGATGTACGAGGTTCACAACAACGGGGGCTGGTACAACTTCGGCTTCCTGCTCGGGGTGATCGTGATCTTCGGCGGCGGCGGCGGGGCCTCCAGGGGACGACGGCGATAGGGAAGCGCTCCCGCCCCCTGCGAGGGGGCCGGGCTCCCTACCGCGCCGGCGGCAGCCCCCGACGGTTCCAGGCCAGGTCTCTGATCCGGTCCAACTCCACGTACACGTACGGCGGGCTGCCCGCATAGTCGTGGACCCCTTGCCCGGAGATCGGTATCCGCAGCCCTGACACCTCTCCATACGCTTTCATCGGGGTGGACCAGCGGTCCTGCCGCTGCTCGCCCTCGACCTCCGCGTAGCGGTCCTCCGACTGCCAGTCGACGAGGCGTCCGCTCTCGTCGAAGCTCAGGACGGCTTTGACCGTCCTGCCCGCGTGGGAGAGCGACAGCTCGGCCCGACGCTCGCCCACCTGCCTCCACGTCACGGGGACCGAGAAGTAGGCGATCGGACAGAAGGCCAGGTCGTTGAGGAAGGTGACCAGCCCGGACACGTCCATCTCCGGCCCCTGAGAGTCGGCCACGGTCAACAGGTTCAGGATCTTGATCTGCATGCGCCCCCGGCCGCCCACGTAGGAGTCGACCCCGGTCATCGGGGTCCTGGTCGCCCGGATATGGTACACCCGGGAAGGCTCGGAGAGCAGGTTGTACTGCCGGGACACGAAGGGCATCCACTTGGCCTCGGACCCCTGCCGGATGCGCCCTTCCATGGCCAAGGAGAAGCTCGCGATCCTGGGCTTGCCGACCACCCCGGAGTACTCGAAGTAGCGCCGCACCACCGGAGGCAGCCCCTCGAGATCCCCTTCCGTGATCACGCCGCCGGGGATCTCCTCCGGAGGCAGCGACTCCACGTAGTCGACGGCCGTCTTTTCCATGGCCGAACAGGACAGGAACAGCATCGCAATCACCGTTGCCAGGATTCCCATGCCGCGCACGGTCGAGAGGCGCCTGCGTCCGATGTCCCGGCCGGCGGCACTCATCTTCCCGGTGGCGCGCCCGCGCCCCTACTGGCCCAGGGCAAGCAGCAC
>JAFGFV010000069.1 GCA_016930895.1 Spirochaetales bacterium
ATCGTCGTATCCGACGGTGCCCTAATCCCCGAGGCGGGGGAAAAGGGCATCTTTTCCGCCTGGACCATCTCGGTCGTTCTCGCCCTGGCCGCGCTGGTGTTGCTGCCCGTCCTTTCGCCGGAGCCCTACCGGCGCATCATCGCCTTCCTGCCCGACGGGATCTGGCAGACCTTCAAGGTCACGCTGCTGTCCATCGCCTTTGCCTTCGTCGTGGGCCTGATCACCGGGCTGGGGCGGATTTCCAGGATCCGGATCATCAACCGCATCGCCACGATCTACGTGGAGGTGATCCGCGGCATCCCTCTGCTGGTCCAACTCTTCTACATCTACTACGCCCTGGGCAAGATCGTGCAGGTACCCCGCCTGATAGCGGCGGTTACGGCCATGACCGTGTGCTACGGGGCCTACATGGGCGAAATCTTCCGGGCCGGGATCCAGTCGATCCCCAAGGGCCAGATGGAGGCCGCCCTGGCCCTTGGCATGACCCGCTGGCAGGCCATGCAACGGATCATCCTGCCCCAGACCATCAAGGTAGTGCTCCCGCCGGTGGGCAACGAGTTCATCGCCCTGCTCAAGGATTCCTCCCTGGTCTCGATCCTGGCCGTGGCGGACCTGCTGCGCCGAGGGCGGGAGTTCGCCTCCAAGACCTTCTACTACTTCGAGACGTACACCGTGGTGGCCCTGGTGTACCTGGTGATCACCCTGTTCCTGTCCAAGCTCGTGTCGCTCATGGAAGCGAGGCTCAATCGTCGTGAGCAAGAGTGAAGATCGTTCCCACGTTCCGCCCGGGAATCTCCCGCGGGTGCGGATCATCGATGCCTGCAAGAGCTTCGGCAGGATTCAGGCGGTCAGGAACGCCAACATCACCGTCGCGAAGGGGGAGGTGGTCCTGATCATCGGACCCTCCGGGAGCGGCAAGAGCACCCTCCTGCGCTGCGTGAACCGCCTGGAGACCCTGAGCTCCGGAGAGATCTGGATCGATGAGGACAGCGTGACCAGCCCCCACG
Source organism: Spirochaetales bacterium (assembly GCA_016930895.1). The sequence continues at coordinate 1,008 of JAFGFV010000069.1, forward strand.
GAGACATCCGCAAGATCCGGGAGGAGGTGGGCATGGTCTTCCAGAGCTTCAACCTGTTCCCGCACCTGACCGCTCTGGGCAACGTCACCATTGCCCCGCTCATCGTCAAGGGCGTGGACCGGAAGGAAGCCCAAGACAAGGGCCGGGCCCTTCTCGATCGGGTCGGACTGATCGACAAGGTCAAGGCCTACCCCGATCAGCTCTCCGGCGGACAGCAGCAGCGGGTCGCCATTGCCCGGGCTCTGGCTATGGACCCCAAGGTCATGCTCTTCGACGAGCCCACCAGCGCCCTGGACCCGGAGATGATCAAGGAAGTTCTGGATGTCATGCTCGCCCTGGCCCAGGACGGCATGACCATGCTCGTGGTCTCCCACGAGATGGGCTTCGCCAAGGCGGCGGCGCGCAAGGTCGTGTTCATGGATAACGGCGAGGTCATCGAGACCGCCCCGCCGGATGTGCTGTTCTCTTCGCCCAAGGAAGAGCGCACCAAGAGGTTCCTGGATCACATCCTCTAGACCACGGTTTGCCGATCACATGCTCACAGATCACGTTCTCCGAACCGTGGTGGCCGCCTCGCCGCGGACGCCCGCGGCCCGCGCTTCAGCCCTTCAGTGGCTGCCGCCCCGGAGCGTGGTGGATTCTTACACGGGAGCGCGGACGACAATCGAAGAGAGGAAAGCCGACCCTGCCACCGAAGCCCCTTGCAGGACCAATGCCAGCCAGGCCGGGACCTGGAGTCTTCGATTCAGATACACGGTTCCGAGCAGGATTCCCCAGGTCACCAGAATCAGGTGGCTGACGCCCAGGAAGATCTCGTCGTGCCAGCCCGCCAGAATCCACAGCCAGTCCCAGGCAACGAGAACCGCACCCACCACTATACCCAGGGCCCCGTTGAGGTTGAGGATCCGGTCGAAGTCGCTCGGCCGGCGCGAGAGCCGCAGCACGACGTGCATGCCCGCGGATACGCACAACCACTGCAGCAAGAGATACGGACCCATGAAGAAGACCGAAGCGAGGTAGTAGCGCTCGGTCGGCAGGAACGCCAGGGCCGACTCCAGCGAGGGCTGGCGGCCCATGAGCGCGAGTGGCAGATACAGAAGAAGGACAACCAGACCCGCCCGCAGAAGCGCGGCATACAGCCCGGTCTGGGGCGCGGGGCTTCGGCTCAGCTCGCGAACAAAGCGCCGCGGGAGCGAATAACCGGCCACCCAGGTTCGCAGAAGCGGCAGCACAGCCTCCTCCGATCACGCGGCGGCACGTCGCCGCGGTCCGCCAGCAGATGAACACACGGCGCCGACTCCGACAGCCAGAATCACGGCCACCGTTGCCGCAGGCAAGCTCCCCACAACGAACCCCCGTGACCCCGGCACTGACTTCAGCCAGTACCGCCGGAGCGCGCGCGCTTCACGTCCCCGCCGGCACCCGCCGTTCCACTCGCCCCTACGCGCCGGCCCCGAACACGTCCAGAAGGGCCTGGCGCATCACCGCCGGGTCGGGACTG
>JAFGFV010000484.1 GCA_016930895.1 Spirochaetales bacterium
CACCGCCTCCGAGAGCTGGCCGTTCAGTCCTCCAACGGCATCTACTCCGATGAAGACCGGATGCAGATCCAGGTTGAAGTGTCCCAGTTGGTGGACGAGATCAACCGGATCGCTTCCCACGCCCAGTTCAACGGCATGAACACCCTCACGGGTGCATTCGCCGATCCTGAGCGGGGAGGCCTGGAGCTCCGGACGATGTATTTCCAGGTAGGTGCCAACATGGACCAGCGGGAACGAGTGTTCATCGGGACCATGACGGCCCAGGCACTCGGACTGCAGGGAGCCCAGGCGGGCGAGTCCATTTCGATTTCCACCCCCGAACAGGCCAACCGGGCCATCGGGCTGGTGGATGCTGCCCTGACGGTCGTGTCGCGGCAGCGGGCGGACCTCGGGGCCTACCAGAACCGCTTCGAGATGGCAGCGAAAGGGGTGGCGGTGGCAGCGGAAAACATGCAGGCCGCCGAGTCCCTGATCAGGGACACGGACATGGCCGCGGAGACCGTGCAGTTCGTCAAAAACCAGATCCTGGTCGAGACGGGCACGGCGATGCTTGCCCAGGCCAACCTCAAGCCGCAGAGCGTGCTCCAGCTCCTCGGTTAGCCAGTGGGCGTGGCGGCCCCGGGCCGTCGCGCCGGGTGCGAAAGTCGTTCCCGACGGACAAAGAGGTTTCTGGACGTCACCTCTTTTCACAAGGTTGGGTGAGGGGGGGTCGCGCACTCCCCCGCCCGTTTTCAGGGAGGAGCAATACTATGGGTATCAACATACCCGGGGTCACCGGGTCGGGGATACCTCCGGAATACAGCGTGTCCAGGGCGGAGGGCTCCCAGGCTGCGGAAGCCCACCGGACCCTGAGGCCGGGCAGGTCCCGGGCTCCCGATCCGATGCTGCCCGGCGAGGACCTGGACCGGGCAGCGGAGATACTCGAGCAGACCTTCCGGCTGTTCAACAAACGGCTCAAGATCACCGTCAACAAGGAGATCGAGCGGGTCGTCGTAAAGGTGATTGACGGCAACACCGATAAGGTTATCAAGGAGATACCGCCCGAAGAGCTGCAGAAGCTCATCGCGCGCATCAAGGAAACCATCGGGCTGCTGTTCGACGAGAAGATCTAAAAGCCGCCCGGACGTGAGGTCATGTCCGATTTTTCCATCCCCGGCGTCAGCAGCAAATACAACAGCGGCGAAGCCATCCAGAAGCTCATGGAGGCCGAGCGGATACCGCTCGCCCGCATGGAACAGGACCGCCAGGAGTACCAGGAGCAGAAGTCTGCCTGGCTGCGCCTGAATCGGCAGATCGGCACCGTCCGGGACAGCGCCGGACAGCTGTTCGGCTTTCAGAACCCCTTCAACAACAAGATCGCCACCTCCTCCGACCAGAGCGTGCTCACGGCCACCGCCCAGCGCAGCGCCCTGGAGGAACAGGTTTCGGTCGCAGTCAAGCAGATCGCCACGGCCGATCGCTTTAGCTCGCGGTCGCTGCCCCGGGATTTCAAGGCAGGGGCCGGTGTCTACCGGTTCCGGGTGGGCGAGGAGGAGATCCGGTTCACCTTCCGCGGGGGAAGCCTCAAGGAGCTGGCGGAAGCCATCAACACTAGGGCCGGCAAGCTCCTCAAGGCGACGGTGATCGCGGACACCCAGAGCACCCAGGTGCTGGTGGTGGAGAGCCGAAAGACCGGCGCCCACAACCAGCTGTCGTTTCACGACGAGGCCGCAGCCTTCGGAGAACAGGCGGGGATGCTCGAGCGTTCCTTCGAAGCCAGCCGCTCCCTGAGCCTGGCCCCCTCGAGCCTCGAGGCCTGGCAGAAGCCCCTGGACACCGCGGCAACCACCGTCTCGGATGGGGTGCTGACCCTGAACCCCGGAAGCGAGCTCAAGCTCCCCATTCGTCCTCCTCACGCCCTCAACGACAACATGGTCCTCTCCATGCAGGTCAGGGTCCGGCGCATACCCGAGGAGGCCTACGCCGCCCCCCAGCCTCCCCCGGGGCCGGAGGTCCCCTCGGCCGGCGGCATCGAGCTGCAGGGGATCCAGGTCGAGAACGCCCCCTCCCGGGCCCTGCTTCCGGATTGGGAGCCTCCCGAGCCGCCCAAGCGGGTCGACGACCTGCAGGTGCTCTTTGCGCAGGGGGGCGGAGCCACCGTTCCCCTCCCCGAGGTCCGGGATTCGGAGGAGTTCTACACCCTGGAGGTGCCCGCGGGACAGCTCCCACAGGCGCTGGACGCCCTGGCCCTGCGCAACCGCAACACCCACCGGATCATCGACGTGCGGGACGTGCGGATCTACGACGTGACCGCCCGGGGCGAGCACAAGGCGGTGAATCCCCTTTCCTCCGCGCAAGACGCAGTGGTGGTGCTGGACGGAATCGAGGTAACCCGGGACACGAACCAGATCGACGACCTGCTTCCCGGAGTCGAGCTGTCCCTGCACGCTGCCTCGGAGCGCCCCGTGGAGCTCACGGTGGCCAAGGACCTGGAGGCGGTCAAGGACGCCCTCTTCAACTTCGTGGGCAACTACAACAAGCTGCTCATGGAGATCGACATCCTGACGCGTCAGGACCAGGGGATCGTCGAGAACGCCGTATTCCTGAGCGACGAGGAACGGGAGCAGGCGCAGGAGGACCTCGGTCTCCTGCAGGGAAACGTGACCCTCATGCAGCTCAAGAGCCGCTTGCAGCGAATCATGATGGACCCGTACACGACCGAAGGGGGACGCGAGTTGACCCTGCTCGCACAAATCGGCATCTCCACCTCCGGTGGGCAGTTCCAGACTTCCGGCAGCATCGACCGCACGCTCTTGCGGGGATACCTCCAGATCGACGAGGCCGTGCTGGAGGGGGCCCTCAACCAGAACCCGGACTGGGTCCGGCAGCTGTTCGGGTTCGACCGGGACAAAGACCTGGTGGTGGATTCCGGCGTGGCGTTCCAGGTCGACAGCTACCTGAAGCCTTACGTCGGGACCGCCGGGGTCGTTTCCGGCCGGGTCAGCGCCATCGACCGCTCCTTAGCCAACAAGGACCGGGAGATCGCAGCCTACAACGAGCACCTCCTGGACTACGAACGGGAGCTACGCAGGAAATTCGGTGTCATGGAAGGGGCACTGGATACCCTTGAGAAAAGCTCCCAAGCGATCGAAAATCTAAATAGGCAGACAGAGCGCTGACGGGGTTTCCCCCGGAGTCCGGTGGGGGAGGAGAAGGGGCCTCGCTCGAGACCCGCGCGAGATCGACGCTGCCCGCGGGTCTCGAGCGGGCACGCACGGGTCTCGAGCCAGCGCCCGCGGGAGGACGCGCCGGAAGGCCCGCCGGTGGGTTTCCGGGAGATCCCAAGGGGAGGACGCAGATGCAGATCAGGATCAACGACCAGCCCCTCGACATCACGCTGGAACACAACGATACCCTCGGCACGGTGGTTCGAGAGCTCCAGGCGTGGCTCAAGGGCTCGGACCTTATCCTGTACTCGGTCAGGCACCGCGATCGAGACCTCCTGGCCAGCCCCGCCGAGGAATGGGAGGGCACATCCACGTCCCAGGTGGACGCGCTGGAGGTAACGGTCCGCCAGGCGGGGGATCTGAGATCCGAAAACCTCCGCACCGTGCTCCAGTACCTTGAGCTGCTCGACGCCGCCCTGGCGCAAGCCGACGATGGGAAGCTCGCCGAGCTGACCCCCGGATTTGCCGCCCTGACGGAAAGCGTGGCCCAGATCGCGCCGCGCGAAGGCTCCCTTCCTGGCCTCGCGCTCCTGCTCGAGGAGCTGTCCGGCAGGTCCCTCGGGGACTGGCCGGGTGAGCGCGCGGCCCAAGCCCGCCAGTTGATCGAGAGGCTGCGGAGCCTGGTGGATCGGCGGCGCAGGGAGATCGACGATCCCCGCTGCATGGCCCGGGAGCTCGTGGACCAGCTTCCCGCCGCGCGGGAAGAAGCCCAGGACGTAGCGGTGCTGCTGCAGACGGGCCGGGACAGGGAGGCCATGGAGACGATCGTCCGCTTCTCCGAGATCTGCGAAAGCGTGGCCCGGGTGCTCCATTCGCTGCCGGAGGGTGACAGACCTTCGGTGGGAGGGAGGAACCTGGAGGAGTTCTTCACCGAGCTCAACGGCCTCCTGAACGACCTGGTCGAGGCCTTCTCCGCCCATGATTCCGTGCTGATAGGAGATCTGATGGAATACGAGGTGGCGCCGCGCCTCGAACAGCTGCAGGCGGCTCTCGAGGCGGTCCTGTGAGCCTCGTGAGCAGGGCGCCATGATCGCGGTACTCGAACAGCTCAGCCGACTCGCGCTGCTGCAGACCCGCTACGAGTTCCTGGCCAGGCCCGACAGGCGCAGCACCTGGATTTTCCTTTCCGTCGCGGCCGTCCTCATGTTGGTGTTCGTGATCGCCGGCGTGCTCATGCGCCGGCGCAGCCGCAGCCTGGACCCCCAGCAACGGCAGAAGTACGGCCGCCGGGTGTTCCACAAGACCGCGAAGAACATGGGGCTGCAGAAACACCACGTGGCCCTTCTCGAGCAGCTGCTCCGGCTCACCAAGGTCAGGCAGCCCTTCCTGGTCTTCTCCAGTCCCAGCCTGCTCGACGACGTACTCAAGAAAGGCGTCTACGCCCTGCAGCAGAACTCCGCCATGAAGCCGGAGGACCGGGAACGGCGCATGAGCTACCTGTTCCAGATCAAGCAGATCATCGAGCGTAACGCCCGGACCAGCTCCAGCGTCAGGTCGACGGTGATGCTCAAGCCCGGCCAGGCCGTGGACATCCTCACCGACAAGGGCGAGCGCTGCGAGAGCCGGGTGCTTTCCAACATGCGCGACATGCTGGCCCTCGAAGTGCCCAAGGGGGCCGACGGCGCAGCCCGGCGATGGCCCCGGGGCACCCGGATCAAGATCAACTTCTGGCGCGAGTCCGATGCCGGCTACAGCTTCGAAACCAAAGTGCTCGGCTACGATACCCTCAAGGGCACCCCCGGGCTGCTCGTGCACCATGCCAAGACCCTGCGCCGCGCCCAGCAGCGCAGGTTCCGACGCTCGAGCCTGAACCGACCCTGCTTCTTCTACCCGATTCACCTGGTCACGACGCAGGGCAAGCGCGCCGAGCGCCGGGCCGTGGTTCAGGCGCACATGCGCCTGCTCGGGAACCTGCTCGACATCTCCGC
>JAFGFV010000485.1 GCA_016930895.1 Spirochaetales bacterium
CCGCTTCGCTCTCGGGCCTCGGCGATCCGCTCCGAGAGGGGGTTCTTCTCCATGAGCTCCCACTTCAGCATCTCCTGGAGCTCCGGGCTGGAGCGCAGCCCGTCGATCATGGCCCGGAGGATCTCGGCTCCCACCCGGGCAGGATCGTTCAGTCCCTGCAGTGCCATGGCCCTTTCGACCTGGGCGACCATCGGCGGGAAGGGGTCCATGCGGTCGGCATAGGCGGCCAGGAGTCCGTTCAGGCCCCCGAAGTAGCGGTAGATCAGGACCTTGTTCAGTCCGGCCCGTTCGGCCACAGCGTTGATGCCCACGGCGTGGAATCCACGCTCCAGGAGAAGCTCGTGCACGGCGGAGATGAATCGTTTCTCGGCGTCGTCGCGACTGCGCTTGCGTTCCATGGGGAAAGGGTAGCACCTTCGGCCGATCTTGTCACCGGCCGGTTACGTTTTTCTGCGTTTCAGCCCCCGGGAAGCCCCGAAGCGGTCATCCTGCGAGCTCAGAGAAACAGGACCAGGCTCACCGCCATGACGGCCATGCCCGCCACCAGCCCGGCGATCGAGTAGTGGTGCTCGCCGTACTCCCGGGCCGACGGCAGGAGCTCATCCAGGGAGATGAACACCATGATCCCGGCCACCAGGGCAAAGAGGACGCCGAAGAGCACGTCGCTCAGGAAGGGCAGGAGAATCAGGTAGCCGATGGCCGCCCCGACCGGCTCGGACACTCCCGAGAGGAACGAGTACAGGAAGGCCTTCCGGCGGCTGCCCGTGGCGTAGTAGATCGGCACCGATACCGCGATCCCCTCGGGGATGTTGTGAATGGCGACGGCCACGGCAATGGCGATCCCGATCCCCGGGTCCTTCAGGGTGGCCATGAAGGTCGCCAGCCCCTCGGGGAAATTGTGGAGGGCGATGGCCAGGGCGGCGAGGCCCCCCATTCTCAAGAGCTTGCGCTCCTTTTCCCGCGGCGCCGGCAGCCTCATCTCCTCGGCCCGGTGGATCTCGTGGGGGTTCTCCGCCTTGGGCACGAGGCGGTCGATCAGGGCGATCAGGGCAATGCCCCCGAAAAACGAAGCGACGGTGATCCAGGCGCCGGGCCGTGGTCCCAGCTCTGCGCTCAGGGCCTCCAGGGCTTTCCGGAAGATCTCGACCAGGGACACGTAGATCATGACCCCGGCGGAGAAACCCAGTGCCACGGAGAGGAAGCGGGTGTTGGTCCTCTTGGCGAAGAAAGCCAGGATGCTGCCGACGCCTGTGGCCAGTCCGGCGAACAGGGTCAGCCCGAAAGCCAGCAGGATGTTCTCTCCCATCTGCCCTGAACTCCTCCTCCGCCGAGTCTCGGCGGTTCCCGGCGCTGCGGCGGCACGCCAGAGCGGCTCGCTGCTTCCGGGCCGGCGTTCCGCACCCGAGCTGCGGGGGTGCCCCTCCCTACTACCGTCTGGCCTCCACTGGCTCCACCCGCACCTCCACGGCCTTCATCAGCGGGAAGCCGCTGATCGGGTCGAAGCGGTCGTCGTGAGTCAGGAGGTTGACGTTCGCCTCTTTCCAACCGTGGGTGATCTGCAGGTTCCCCGGGAGGATCTCGTTGGGGGCCATGATCCTGACCGGAATCTCGAGGGAGCCGATGCGGCTGGTCACCCGGACCGGCTCGCCTTCGGTCACTCCCAGGGCGGCGGCATCCGCGGGGTGCATCTCCACCTCCGCCGCCGGGATGGCGGTCCGAAAGCGCGGGATGTTGCGGAAGCGGCTGTGATAGTACAGGAGCTTGCGGGCCCCGGTGATCAGGACGAAGGGGTAGTCCGGGTCGGGGGCGCTGCGGTAGGCCGGAGGCCGGTACTCCGGCAGCTCTTCGTAGCCCAGACCCTTGAGATAGGACGAGGTGAACTCGATCTTGCCGCTGGGGGTGCCCAGGGGCCGCTCCCGCCACTTCTCGAAGCGGACGGGGGCGTACTGGATGCCCTCCGGGTGGGCGGCGTACTCCTCCAGTGGGATCCCGGTGGGCTCCACCAGCCAGCGGTTCAGCTCCGTCTCGTCTCGCCAGGGGAAGTACTCGCCGATGCCGAGACGGTGGGCCAGGTCGTGCCAGAACTGGTACTCGTCCTGGCAGTCCGGGAAGGACAGGATCTTCCGGGTCAGGGTGGCGGTCTGATACTTGGCGTGGAAGTGCAGCTCGGAGCGCTCGAGGAACGAGGCGGCGGGCAGCACGTAGTGGGCCAGTTCGGCAGTCTCGGTCAGAAAGAGGTCGCGGACCACGAACAGGTCCAGGGAGGAGAACGCCTCCCGCACCTTGCGGCTGTTGGGGTTGGTGATTGCCGGGTTGGCGGCGGTCAGGATCATGGCCCGCAGCGGGTAGGGCTTGCCGCTCAGGATCGTGTCCATGGCGGTCATGGTGTGGCACTCCTGCCGGAAGGCATACAGCACCGGGAAGCGTTTCGCCCCGATGGGCTCCAGGTGCTCGAGGGGGATTTCGTCGTAAAGGGTCAGGCGGTTCCCCGGGAAGCCGTCGCTCAGGCGGTTGCCTCCCTCCCGGTCCAGGGCCCCCAGAAGCGCATCCAGGCAGGCCACCGCCCGGATGTTGTTGATCCCGTTCTCGTGATGCTCGGGCCCGTTGCCCACGTAGACGGCAACCCGAGGGGCTGCCTCGGCCAGGGCAGCGGCGATGGCGCGGACCGTGGCGGCTGGGACCCCGGTCTCCTCTGCGGTCCGGCCCGGCGTGAACCCCCGGGCGTATGCCGCGAGGGCCTCGAAGCCGAGAGTGTACTGATCCACGAACTCCCGGTCGTACCAGCCGTTCTCCACGAGCTGGTGGATGAGCCCCCAGGCCAGGGCGCCGTCGCTTCCGGGCCGCAGGGCAGCGTGGTAGTCCGCCTGGCGGGCCATGGCGGACAGGCGCGGGTCCACCACGACCAGGGTAGCCCCGGCCTTGCGGGCCCGCATGATCATCTGGGTCATGTTGGGATGGGCGTGGGGC
>JAFGFV010000070.1 GCA_016930895.1 Spirochaetales bacterium
CGGCGCCGCCTTCGCGGAGAAACGCCTGGGGACGGGCAACGTGGTGGTGTGCTTTTTTGGTGACGGGGCGGTCAACCAGGGTTCCTTCCACGAGGCGCTGAACCTGGCGGGGCTGTGGCGGCTGCCGATCGTGTACTTCATCGAGAACAACGAGTACGCGGTGGCCACGGCTTCGGCCCAGGCGGCCGCGGTCCGGGACCTGTCGCTGCGGGCCCTCTCCTACGACCTCCGCGGGCGCATGGTAGACGGCTCGGACGTGGTGGCCCTGCACGGCATCATGCAGGAGGCGGTGGAGAGCATCCGCGCGGGGGAGCGGCCGGTGCTGCTGGAGGCCAAGTGCTGGCGGCACTTCCACCACGCCGGCGACACCCCCGGCAGCGCCTACGGCTACCGGGGGCGCGCGGAGGAGGAGGAGCACCTGCGGTGCGACCCGCTCAAGACCCTGCCGCAGGCGCTGCTCTCGGCGGGCATGGTCTCGGAGGAGGAGCTCGAGCGGATGCAGGCCACGGCGCGGGAGGCGGTGAAGGAAGCGGTGGCCTTCTGCGTGGAGGAGAGCGAGGACCGGGTCGAGGTGCGGCCCGAGCGCTGGCCGGAGCCGGGCAGCGCGGCCTTCGGGATGCGCAGCGACGGCCGGGAGCTCGCGGGCATCCGCTACAGCGCTCCGGAGGATTTCCGGGAGTTCGAGGAGATCAAGTACTCCGATGCGATCGCCGCGGTGACCGGCCGCTGGATGGAGCGGGACCGCCGCGTGGTGGAGCTCGGGGAGGAGGTGGCCAACTTTGGCGGGGGGGCCTACGGGGCCACCAAGGGGCTGCCGGCGCGCTTCCCGGAATCGGTGCTCAACACCCCGATTTCGGAGGCCGGGTTCACGGGCCTGGGCCTCGGGGCGGCCATGTCCGGGGTGCCGACCATCGTGGAGATCATGTTCCCGGACTTCTGCCTGGTGGCGGGGGACCAGCTGTTCAACCAGATCGCCAAGGCCCGGCACATGTACGGCGGCAGCACGGATCTGCCCCTGGTGGTGCGCACCCGCATCGCCACGGGCAACGGCTACGGCGGGCAGCACTCCATGGACCCGGTGGGGCTGTTCGCGCTGTTCTCGGGCTGGAGGGTCGTGGCGCCCGCGGACGCCTTCGACTACGTCGGGCTGTTCAATACGGCCATGCGCTCCCTGGACCCCGTGGTGTTCCTGGAGCACCACTCCCTGTACGGCGAGCGGTTCCCGGTGCCCAAGGGGAACCTGGACTACTTCGTGCCCTTCGGGCGGGCCCGCAGGGTCGCCGAGGGGCGGGACGTGACCGTCCTGACCTACGCCTCGATGACCCGCCGGCTGCTGGGGCTGCGGGGGCGGCTGGAGGCCGAAGGGGTTTCGGCGGAGATCGTGGATCTGCGCACCCTGGACCTCCCGGGGATCGACTACGAGACGATCGGCGAGTCGGTCCGGAAGACCGGCGCGGTGATCGTGGTGGAAGAGGCCGCCGGCGCCCAGGGCATCGGGGACCGCATCGCCGCGGAGATCACGGGCCGCTTCTTCGACGACCTGGACGCCCCGCCGGGGGTGGTGAGCTCGATGAACGTGCCCAACTCGGTCTCGAAGGTCCTGGAAACGGCGGCCATGCTCCAGGACCCGGGCATCCTCGAGGCCGTGACGGCCATGGCCCGGCGCCGCGGGCGGTAGCCGTGGAGGGGGACACCGTGCAGGGGTCGGGGGCCGGGGAGAGGATCCGCCGGGAGCGCCTGGAGAAGCGGCAGCGCAGCCTGGAGAGCATCGCAGAGGGCGTGCTCCGGGGAGACGCCGTTTCCGCCTGCGGGCACCTGCTCTTTCATACCCCCGCCCAGGGGTTCGCATCGGCCCTGGGGAGGCTCCTCGAGCTCCTGGGCAGGGGCCGTGACGGGGACACCGAGTCCGCCCGCTCCAACATTCTCCTGTTTCTATGCCGGCTGCGCGTGGACCTCGGGAGCTTTGTCCCCGCGTGGGCCCTGGCGGACGCGCTGGGCGAGGCAGCGATCGAGAAGGCGGCGGCGGAGGTCGAGGGGCAGCTGGGGGGCCTGGCGGAGGCGTGGCCCGATGCCGAGGCCGCGGCCCTGGCCCGCATCCACGCGGAAGAGCGCTCCCGCTTCAAGGCCGAGGGCCTGGAGGACGAGGGCGCCACGCAGGAGGCAACGCGGCTCGCCGGCGGTTCCCTGAAGCGCTACGCCGCCGCGCTCCTGCGGGAGATCCAGGCCAGCAACCTCCTGGATGCGGCCCGGGCGCGGCGGGCCGGAACGGCCGCCACCGAGATCGGCAACGACTACGCGCTGTTCCTGCCGTACGTGATCCGGCTCGGCGGCTCGTTCGTGACCACCAACCCGGTGCTGATCAAGGTGGCGTGGGACACCGACCGGGAGCTGTGGGACCGGCGGATCGACCAGCTGATTCTGACCCGCTTCTCCCCGCAGGAGCTCGGAGAGCTCGTGGGCGCCCGCCGGAGGGAGGACGTGCGGGCCGCGGTGGACTCCCTGAGCTCGCTGGTGACCATGAAGGTGGTGGAAGAGAACTGCCGGCTGCTGCGGGACATCTTCCTGGTCACCGACGGGCGCGAAGGGTACGTGAGCCTGCAGGTGAACCCCAAGAATCACGACGACGCGGCCGGCATGGTGGGCGAGGCGCGCAGCCTCTACGGTTTCCTGGAGGAACGGCTCGGGGGGGTTCCGAACGTGGTCTTCAAGCTGCCCGGCACCGCCGCCGGGCTCCAGGCGGCGCAGGAGCTCACGGGCGGCGGGATCGGGGTCACGATCACGGTCAGTTTTTCCGTGCACCAGGCCGTGGCGTTCGGCCGCGTGCTGAGCCGCGGCAGGGCACTGGTGAGCTACATCGCCCTCATGAACGGACGCATGGCGTTTCCCGTGCGGGACGAGCTCGCAGAGAACGCCGTGCCCGGCGGCCCGGAGGCGGCGCGCTGGGCAGGGGTCGAAGTGGCGCGCAAGGCCTATCGGCGGCTGTACGGGGCGGCGCCGGGGGAGGGGGAGGGCATCGACCCGGGCAAGGTCAAGCTGCTCATCGCGTCGCTTCGCATCTACGGTGACTGGATCCCGGACCTGTCCGAGCAGTGGGGATGCCCGGTGATTACCTGCTTCCCGAACGTGCGGCGGGCCTACGACAGCCGCAAGAGGCCCCTGGATCCCGGCTCCATCAGCGGCCGGACCCCGCCGGAGGCCCTCGAAACCCTCGGACGCAGCGAGATCTTCCGTCAGGCCTGGTGGACTCCCCAGGACGGCGAGCGCCTGCGGCCGGCGCAGCCCCTGAGCCTCGCGCCTGGGGACGCCGCGGCCCTGAGCGCGTGGGCTCCCATGCGGAACACCCTGAACCAGTTCGTGGAGCTATACGACCAGATGGGCGAGATGGTCCTTGCCAGGATGAAGGTCCTGGCGGCGGGCTCCTGAAGCGGTCCACCAGGGGCGCAGGACCCTCTTCGCCCCGGGTTCCTCATTC
>JAFGFV010000071.1 GCA_016930895.1 Spirochaetales bacterium
CCCTGGAGAACGATGATCGCGTCTACACCCCCGCGGAAATCCTGCCGGTCTGCGCCGACACCGGGACTCCCCTGGTCTACGACGTGCACCATCACCGCTGCCTCGAGGACGGACTGTCGGTGCAGGAGGCCACCACCCGTGCCCTGGCCACCTGGAACCGGGAGCCCCTGTTTCATCTCTCCAGCCCACGGGGCGGGTGGAACGCCCCGAACCCGAGGCGCCACGACGACTACATCGACCCGGAGGACCTGCCCCCGGAGTGGCTGCGCCTGGGCCAGGCGCGGAATTTCACCATCGAGGTCGAGGCCAAGGCCAAGGAACTGGCCGTCCTGCGGCTGGCGGCCGCTCTGAAGGGCCTCGACGGATAGGCGCGCGAGCGGGAGCGTAGGGGGGCTGCCGGGCCCAGGCGCCGCCGGCCGCCCCCCCGCCGCACCGCCTTGACGGCAGCGGTGATTGCCCCTATGGTCGTAGGGGCCCCGGAGCCCGGTGCATGGACGGATCCCTGTTTCGCATCTGTTTCATCTGCCTCTTCTGCGTGCTCACGGGCATGCGCCTTCACTACAAGCTGCGCGCCGGTCTGCTGCGCGAGCGCCTGTACGCGCGGGAAGAGAACGTCGGTTTCATCGTCTTTCGCTCGGTCCTGGGGGTACCGCTGCTCTGGGCGGTGTTTGCCTACGCCTTCCTCCCCGAGCGTTTCCCGTGGATGTACCTGGCCCTGCCCTCGTGGCTCCGCCTGGTCGGGGTCATCCTCGGCTGCGCCGCCATCGCGCTCCTGTTCTGGGTCCATCAAAGCCTCGATGGGAACTTCAGCACCAGCCTGGCGCCGCGGCGGGAACACAGGATGGTCACCCGGGGCCCCTATGCCTGGGTCAGGCACCCGATGTATTCGGCCTACTTCACCCTGTTCCTGGCGGCGTTTCTGATCTCCCGCAACTGGCTGACCGGGGCGACGGGTCTGGCCATCATCCTGATGCTCATGAGCTTCCGCAGGATCCGCGAGGAAGCTCTCCTGGTCGAGCGTTTCGGCGAGGAATACCGCAGGTATGGGAGCTCGACCGGGATGTTCCTTCCCAGGCTGTCGGCCGCGGCGCGTAGACCTCCCGTGTCAGCGAAACGACGCCAACACGAGCAGGAGGTAGGCGGCCAGCAGCCCCACGGTCAGGCCCGCGCGCACCCGCACGGGCAGCAGGGACCGCCCCCTCCCGAGCCAGGCCGGGGGCGCCGGGGCCCGCAGATCGATCAGGGCCAGAATCTCGCCGGTCGCCAGGAACAGGCTGAACACCCCCAGCAACCCGCCCAGACCCCGCCCTGCCGCCAGACCGAGGAGCAGGAACACGTGTCCTAGTGCCCCCGAGAGGGCCACCAGGGCGCCCAGGACCTGCCGGGCCGGCAGCTGCGACCCCAGGCGGACCATCCAGACCACCCCCGCCGCCAGCGCCAAGAACCAGACGAGCATGGCGAAGCCCTCGGGCAGGCGCGGCTGCCCGCCCGCCAAACCCAGGGCCGCCGCGCTCACCCCCACGGCCAGGGCCAGCCAGACCAGGGCCGCCCGCACCCAGCCAAGGAGTCCGGGAGATTCCACCACCCAGCGGGCGCCCGCGGAGGAGCCGGCGGTGAGACGCCGCTTCATCGTCGCACCGGCTCCACGCCCCGGGCCAGCTCCTCGGCGCGCACAACCTCCAGCCCGGCCGAGCGCCCGGTACCCGAGAAGATCTCTGCCGCCTCCTCCTGGAGACTAACCTCCACGGTGGCCCCGAGGGTCTCCTCGATGCGGCCGCTCATCTCCCCGCGCACCGGGGAGGCCAGCTCCGCCCCGGGCTCCCGCCTGGCGTGCAGCGTCAGAAGCCGTCGCCCGCCGCGCACACGCACGGTCAGCGAGCTCTCCCCGACCTCGAGCTCTTCGATCCGCGCCCCCGAATACGTGGTAAAGCGATGCAGGGTGCCATCCGCCAGCAGCCCGATGATGAACCCGGAGAACTCTCTGCCTCGAAAGGGGACGCGGGCGATCGAGCAGGTCAGGGAGGCCCGGACCTTCGGACCGAAGCTGTTGGTCTGCATCCAGACCCAGGCGCGCGGAAAGGAGGAGCCCCAGTCTTTCTCCAGGTAGAACCGTCCGTCCGACAGGCTGCGGCGCCCGAGCGTGCCCTCCACTCGGGCGTCGAGAACGATCACTCCATGGTAGCACTCCATGAAACGCGCGAACGCATACCATCCCATCGAGCTGGGAGAGAGAAGCGAGGTGGGCCAGCGCACGTGATCCTCCATGCGCAGGTCCCCCCTCAAGCCGTCCAGCTCGAGGTGGATCGCCTCCAAGGAGAACCGGTTAGGCCCCACCCGCACCTGGAAACTCTCCGTGGAGAATTCGAACTCCTGCCAGGGGAAACGGTGGTAGGCCGCCGACCCGGTGGTCCCGTCCACCACCTGGACGAACGAGTGCGGGTCCCGCTCTGCCAGGGAGATCCCTGGAATGATCGCCAAGGCCCTGTCGGGGAACACGCACTTGAAATACCAGCCCTCGAAGTAACCGCGGAGGCCGGCTGCCGACTTTTCGGCGACGCGGGGGTAGCGTCTCAGCACCAGGTCCCCCTGGAAGTACTCCGGGCGATACAGCTTTCTCAGTTGGTAAGACATCCGCCGCTGCTCCAGCTTCGCGCTACCCGCGCATCACCCGGGGCCGGTCCCGGCCCAACCAGCACCGCCGCCCGGCCGACCGCGGCCGCGGCGTTGCAGGCGCAGCCGTCGGCCCCCACCCGCTTCCACAACTCGGCGTCCAGGTTGAAGGGTCGTCCGCCCACCAGGATCCTGAGCTCCGGGAGACTGCCCGCGTCGCGGAGCGTCCGGATCATCCTGGCCACGGGATCCACGTTCACGTACAGGGTGGCCGATACGGCAATCAGGTCGGCCCGGTGTCGCTCAGCCGTCCCCACGACGTCCTGGCTGCAGAAGTTGCCGCCGAGGAACAGGGAGCGCCATCCGGCCCGCTCGAGAAAATCCGACACCATCCGGGAACCCACCTCGTGGAACTCCCCGCACACGGAAAAGACCAGGCAGGTGCGGCCGGTGCACGTCGGGGCATCCGCCATGAGGTAGGGGCGCAGCCGCGCCATGATCGCCTGCGTGGAAGCGCTGACGTAGTGCTCCGCGCCTACGTCCAGCCTGCCCGCCTCCCAGAGGCGGCCTATCTCCTTGAGGGCCCGCTCGAACACCTTGAGGTAGAGCTCCTCGATTGGCCTCCCCGCTTCCAGGGCTTCCAGTACCAGACGCTCCGCCTCCTCCCCCTCCCCCGCCAGCAGTGCCTGCAGGTAGCCCCTGGCCAGCGGCTCGAGGGGAGCCGGCTTTTCCCCCGGCTCGAGGTGGAACCCTCGGGCATGATCCGAGCTTTCGGCGGCCAGGTTGGGTTGGGACCGTCCGAGCAGGTAGTCCAGGCTGACCCCGAACTGGTCGGCGATCCGGTGCAGGGTCTTTTCGTCCGGAAAGCGCGAGCCCTGCTCGTAGTTTGCGATCGTAGTCTGGGCCAGGCCGAGCTTGGCCGCCAGATCCTTCTGCCGCATGGCGCGCTGCGCCCTCAACGCGCGCAGCCGCGTGGAAAAACCCGCCACGTTCCTCCCCTCTCGCGCACCCGTCGGGTAGAAGATACCACGATACGAGTTGCGGAGCAACGCACCCCCGACGCGAGGAATACTACCTTTGGGAGCATATTTCGAAGCGTGATTCAGCCGACCGGCCCGCTTCCCGCGGCGAGCCCCAGGGGGGGACTCACGAACCAGGCGATCAGCCAGGCTTCCTCGCGCCTCTCCAGGCACAAGGCGGCCGCTGGTTCGAAGGCCAGAAGCCGCTGCACGTGCCGCGAATCGGCGCCGATCAGCAGCAGCGCGAGGCGATCGAGAAAGGGCAGGTGCCCGACCAGGAGTACGTCCTCGCTCCCGGCCCGAAGCTCAGCGGCGATCGGCCCCGGCGGGTCCTCGGGGCTCAGTCCCGGAAGCATCACGGGCTGCGCAGCCGCTTCCTGTCCGGGCAGGAAGCCTGCCAGGATCTCGGCGGTCTCCGCCGCTCGTTTCTTGCCGCTGTGCCAGATGCTCCCAACCGAGCGGATGTCCCGCGAGATCAGCCGCCCGACGGCCTCGACCTGCAGACGGCCTTGCTCGGTGAGTCCCCGCTCCGGGTCCTCGTCCTTGCTCTTGGCCTCGCCGTGCCGAACCAGATAGACGCGCATGCCCTCCTCCCGGGCTACGGGTGTTTCAGGGACGCCACTCCCGGGGCTCCTGGGGGGCCACCACGGTACAGGCGGTGCTTCCCCGCGGTTTGGCCATCATCGGCTCCACGGCCTGCCGCCACGCCTTGTAGTGAGCGGTTTCCTTGTGGTCCAGGGTGGCCTGCTCGTCCCGATACACCTCAAAGAGCAGGAAATGCGTGGGCTCAGCCTCGACCTGCAGCACGTCGAAGCGCAGGACCCCGGGCTCGCGAATCGAACCGGCGCGGTTCTCGAGAGTGGCCTGCCGAAATGCCTCGGTGTCCTCTTCCCGGACGTACACGTCGATGATTCGCACGATCATTCCTCACCCCCCGACAGGTAGTTCTCCTCGAACTCGGCCACCCGTTTGCGGTATTCCCCAATCAAGCCGGCTCTCTCCGCCTCCGGCACGAAGCTCGCCTTCAGGGCGTTGAGATTCAGCGCCACCAGGTCGTCCATGGAGAAATCGAAGTAACGCAGCGCCTTGAGATAGTCGTCGGTCAGATCGCTGTTCTGAATGAAGGGATCGTCGGAGTTGAGCGTGACGGGCACGCCCCGGCGGTAGAGGGCCCCGATGGGATGGCTACTCTCGTCCGGCCAGGCGCCCGTCTGGTAGTTGGAGGTGATACACAGCTCCAGGGCGATCCCGTGGCGCGTCAGGTATTCCTGGAGCGAGGGATCGTCGATCGCGCGGGTGCCATGGCCGATCCTGGCCGCGTGCAGATGACGAACCGCTTCCCAGATCTGCTCCGAAGAGCTGACCTCCCCGGCGTGGATCGTGGCCCTGAACAGACCGTCCCGCTCGACCACATCGAAGAACTCTCGAAACAGCTCCGGCGGGAAGCCCACCTCGTCTCCGGCCAGGTCGATCCCGACGATCTCCGCAATCCGCAGGGCCTTGAGCCGCTCGTAAAGGGCTATCATCTCCCGGGAGGTCTGCTTGCCCCGGTTGAAGGTCAGCAGGTAGCGCAGATGCAGACCCGTCTCGGCGGCCGCCTTGTTCCCCGCCTCGATCACCAGGCGGGTGATCTCCAGGCGGTCAAAATCGTTATCGAGGGAGAAGTGCTCGGGGGAGAAGCGAAGCTCGCAGTAGACCAGGCCGTCGGCGGTCAGCTCCCTGACGGAATGATAGGTAATGAAATACACGTCCTCCAGGGAGCGGTACCAGTCCGTGCGGAACTTGGCCAGGAAGGTGAGAAAGTCCGGACTGGAGTCCCTCGGGACCTGTACCTCCTGCTTGAACTCCTGGAAGTCTGTGGGCCGATCCAGATGGTTCTTGAGCGACAGCTCGTACAGCTTCTCCACCGAGAAGGAGCCCTCGAGGTGACGATGCAACTCCACCTTCGGAAAGTGTCGCAGAATCGACTTTTCGAGGAGCCGAGATCTCGCCGAAATCACCGCCGCCGTCCTTCCATCCCCCTGTGGTTCGCGTCAGCTACTAATGTAGTGCAAAACGCCAACTTGTCAAAACATTCTGGGGACAGAGGAAAGACCGCCGCGCCGCATTTCCCAGCCCGCGGCTGTCCTCGCGTCCGGCGCCCTTCGCCTCGGGGTGTGGGGCGTCTGTCCGGGCAGACCAGGACCTGCAGCCCCGGGGTCGCTCACAGAGCGTCGGGGTCGCAGAGGTACTCCGCGCTCTTGGCCACCCTCCCGCACTGCTTGCACACGTACTTGCCGTCCCTCACCAGGTTCTTGTAGTCCTCGAGGTTGGTCTGGATGTAGTTCATCACGTGGGCTACGCAGAGGTGCTTGCCGTGACCCGGATGGGGCTTGTCGACGTCACTCAAGGGATACCATTCAGCCATTGCCGCCTCCTCGGTGCTTGAACTGTAGAGTCCTGATAATATACTCTTCCTCGCGCGCGATCAGCAAGCTTCCGCGTCCGCGTCCTTTGTTGTCACGCGCCCTCCGCTTCTGGTAGAATGCGCAGGCCCGGACGCGTGCGTCAGAAGGCAGGCACCGGCGGACGGATGGCCGCCGGCAGACCTCGCGGCAACGCGCCCGGCGACGCACGGTCAATCGCGAAGAAAGGCGGACCCCGTTCACTCCCATGAAGGCAATCGAGCTCGCCAAGGCCTACGATCCCAAGGATTTCGAACAGCGGCTGTACCGTTTCTGGCTGGACCAGGGGGTCTTTGCCCCGGACCTGAGCCGGGAGGGGAGCCCGTACGTGATCGTGATTCCTCCCCCGAACGTCACCGGGGTGCTGCACATGGGTCACGGCCTGAACAACAGCCTTCAGGACATCCTGATCCGCTATCACCGCATGGCCGGGCAGCCGACCCTATGGCTTCCCGGAAGCGACCATGCCGGGATCGCCACCCAGAACGTGGTGGAAAAGGCGCTGCGCGCCCGGGGGTTGTCCAGGGAGCAGATCGGGCGGGAGAAGTTCATCGAGGAAACCTGGAAGGTCAAGGACAAGCACCACCGCATCATCGTCGAGCAGCTCCAGCGCATCGGCAGCTCCTGCGACTGGGGACGCGAGCGCTTCACCCTGGACGAGGGGCTGAGCCGGGCGGTGCGGGAGGTGTTCGTCTCCCTGTTCGAGAAGGGCCTGATCTACCGGGGGAACTACCTGGTCAACTGGTGCGCCTCCTGCGGCACCGCCATCTCCGACGACGAGGTCGAGCACGAAGAGATCGAGGGGCGGATGTACCGCTACCGCTACCCCTTCGCCGACGGCGAGGGCTCGATCGAGATCGCCACCACCCGGCCGGAAACCATGCTTGGGGACACCGCGGTGGCCGTGCATCCCGATGACGAGCGCTACCGGCACCTCGTCGGCCGGCGGGTCCACCTGCCCCTGACGGATCGCGAGCTGCCCGTGATCGCCGACACCTACGTGGACATGGAGTTCGGCTCCGGAGTCGTCAAGGTAACCCCCGGACACGACCCCAATGACTACGACATCGCCACCCGCCACGACCTGCCGCGGCTCAACATCCTCAACCCCGACGGCACCCTCAACGACAACGTGCCGGAAGCATACCGCGGGCTGCCGGTCCTGGAAGGGCGCCGAAAGGTCGTGGAAGATCTCAAGAGGGCCGGGGTGTTCATCTCCGAGGAGCGTCACCCTCACATGGTCGGCCACTGCTACCGCTGCGGCTCTCTGATCGAGCCCTACCTGTCCGACCAGTGGTTCGTCCGAATGCGCCCCCTGGCGGACAAGGCCCTGGCGGCGTGGGAGCGTGGAGAGGTGCGCTTCTATCCTCAGCGCTGGGA
>JAFGFV010000486.1 GCA_016930895.1 Spirochaetales bacterium
GGAGCTGCGCAGGGGGGTGTTCCGGGTCCGCACGCGCCTGTTCGGGACCGACCTGGCGGGCAAGCGCCTCGGCATCGTGGGCCTCGGCCGGATTGGCAGGCGGGTGGCGGTCAAGGCGGCGGGGCTCGACATGGAGGTGCTCGCCTGCACACGCACCCCGCCTCGGGAGGGCATTCCCGAGGGGGTCTCCCGCCTGTGCGGTTGGGAAGAGCTGTTCCGCACCGCTGACTTCGTGAGCCTGCACCTGCCGCTGACCCCGCAGACCCAAGGGTGCGTCGGACGCCGGGAGTTGGAGTGGATGAAACCCTCGGCCGCGTTCATCAACACGGCCCGCGGGCAACTGGTGGACGAACAGGCCCTGGTCGCCGCCCTCGAGGCGGGGCGGATCGCCGGCGCCGGGCTGGACGTGTTCGCCCAGGAGCCCCCGCCGGAAGACCACCCGCTACTGCGCCTCGATAACACGGTCCTGACCGCCCACAGTGCCGCCCTGACCCACGAGTGCCTGGCCCGGATGGCGGTGCATGCTGCCCGGGGAATCGACGAGGTGCTGAGCGGCCGCGAGCCCACCTGGCCCGTGAACCGGCCGGCGACCCCCCGAGCCCTCCGGTAGAGCCCTCCGGTAGACGGTCTCGACTCTACCGGGGCCCCCCGCCAGGCCCGCCGCTATTCCCCCTGCGGCTGCAGCGGCCGGTAGCGCTGACCTTCCACGGTCAGGCTCCATCCCGGGCCGCTTTCCACCCGGCGAAACGGCTCGGGGTTGTCCAGGTCGTAGCGATCGGGGTCCAGTTCCAGCTTCCGGCTCGACACCTCGGGCTCCCGGCCCGGCTCGCTGCCCGCGGCCAGGGCAAGCTCCCTCTGCATGGCCGGATCGGCGGGCGAGCCGAGATCCCTGGCGGCCAGGCTCTTGTCCTCGAAGTAGTACAGCTCCGGGCCCCAGGAGTTCAGGTACATCTGGTAGTATCGATCAGCCCCGTCTTCGCCCGGCCATGCGCCGACCCCGTAGCTGCCCTCGTCGATCTCGATGGTGTACCAGAAGCTGTAGAAGTCCCAGTTCCAGGCGGTATACTCGCCGTAGTAGGTTCCCGCCGGATGCTCGTAGTAGATTCCCGCCGAGATCACCGGGGGCAGCATGGGGAAGTAGGCGCTCTGGGGGGTGTACGGCCAGTCCAGGGCGAGATACGCCTTCCCGTCGGCGCCCCGCATGCCGCAGGCCGACAGCGCCAGCAGCGCCGCTACGCCCAGAAGGATTCCAGCCAGCAGAGCTCGTGTCTTCTTCATCTTGATCCCTCCGTACGCCTACTTCAACACCGCGGCGCCCGGGAGCTGTCACCCTTTCCAGGGCTCGCGGGAGCCGCGCGCAGAGCCGGGGAATCGGTGCATGATTGAACCAATCGGCGCTTCGGCTATAATGTACGGTGCTGCAGAAGCTGTGCGAACCGGAGGCGCCCATGGAGCGACACGAACGACTGTTCAACGCTGTCGGCTGGCTCGGGCTGCTGGTCCTGGTCCCGATCGCCTTCTACGTTCTGGAGTTCGCTCCGGCGCGGGATTTCATGGCGGATCGACTGGGGTTCGCCGGCCGCCCGGTGTTTCTGACTCTGCTGGGCTTCTCGCTGATCCTGGTCCGCATTCTCTTCGGCGGGGAGAAGAGCCTGCTGCCCCTGGTTCTGGGGTTCGTCATCGGCTTCCTGCTGATCTCCACCTTCGCGCGCATCGGCTTCATGGGATGGTTTTTCCGTCGGGCCGACCCGGTGATCTTCCTGCGATCGGGGCGGCTGAACTACTTCGTCGGGCTGGGGGTCCTGCTGCTTGGCATGGTGCTCAGCTACGTGCGTCGCCCCGGCTTCCTGGCCCAGCTCCTGGGCCTGGTCGTGGTCCCGGCGGCGGCGCTGCTGGTGCTGAACGCCCTCGGGGTGCTCCCCGCCTGAACCCGGGAGGTTGACTCGGTGAACGCCACGACCCCGGCATCCCCCCCGAGCCTGTCGATCATCGTGGCGGTGCTCTGCGCCCTGGCGGCCACGACCTGCTACAACCTGGGCCCTGCCATTCAGAAAAAGTCGCTCAACCGGTTCCCACTCCTGACTTCCAGGAGCCTGGTCGAGCAGCTCAAGCTCGCCTTTGGAGACTGCCGTTGGCGCATGGGGCTGCTGCTCGGATTGGCAGGGATCCTGCCGAACCTCGCCGCCGTGTCCCTGATCGGCATAGCCGCAGCACAGCCGCTCACCGGCTTCGGTCTGGTCGTGCTGGCATGGTACGGCACCAGCCGCCTGGGGGAACGGCTGACGCCCCGCGCCGTAGCCGGGGTCGCCCTGATGATCATGCTGCCCGTCTTGATCGGCTTTTCGGGGGTCTCCGCTCCGACCCGCAGCATCCTGCAGCCCGCCACCCGCAGGGTCCTGGCTGCGGCCCTCGCGGCGGTGTTCGCCCTCTGTGGGACCTTCGTCCTGCTCTCCCGGCGGAGCAGCACCCTGCTGGCTCCGGCGTCGGGCCTGCTGCTGTCCATGACGGCCCTGTGCCTGCAGCTGATCAGCCAGCTGTTTCTGTCCACGGGGCACCACCTGGTGAGAGATGCCCGGCTGATAGTCGCGGAGCTGCTCGTGAAGCCGATATACCTGGTGATGTTGGGGGTCACCGCGGCCGGTTCCGTCGTGAGCGTCGTGGCCTACTACCTGCAGCAGATCGGCCTGCAGAGGAGCCGGGCCACGCGTTTCAACCCCATCCTGAGCTCCACCAGCATCGCCTCGGCGGTCACCCTCGGCATCGTGGTCTTCGGGCAGCGAGTCGGCCGCCCGGCCCTCTACCTCCTGGCCATGGCGGTGGCCCTGGTGGGGATCTCCCTCCTGTCCGGTTCCCGGGAGCCCGCCGCCGGCTCCGCCGGCGGAAGACCCGCCGCCGTCGGCCCCGAGGCCGGGCCTTCCCGGACTACTCGCTCCTGAGCACCGAGGGCGGGTGCCCGTTGCCCCCGATGATGCGCTGAATCTCGATCGTGAGCTTGCGCCGCTCGATGAGCTTCTCGAGGGCGCTCACCGCCCGCCGGATCCGCTCGGCGGTGGAGTTCATCTCGAGAAAGGCCTGCTTCTCGTCCATCGAGAAGCCTTCGGTCCCGGCCAGGACGAAGGAGATGTCATCCAGCTCCGATGCCTGCGTTTCCAGGGCGTCCTCCAGGTCCGTGAGCTTCCCCAGCTCCTGCCGGCGGATCAGACCGCGGAGGGCCTGTTCGCGAACCTCGTCGCCGAGCTCCTCCTCCCGGTCGACGAACAGGCGCACCCACCCCTGGAGGTAGGGCTTGCTCTGGTCCTGCTCTTCGAGGTGGAAGCGGCTTTCCCCATACGTAAGGATGTCCATGCGCCCGTCCTCGTAGCGCTGCACCACTTCGGCCACCCTGGCCGTGCAGCCTGCCTGCTTCATTTCCGAGCCCGTGTAGTAGACAACCCCGAAGACCTCGTCGCGCTCCAGGCATTCCCCGATCATCCGCTTGTAGCGCTCCTCGAAGATGTGCAGCGGCAGCGGCAAACCCGGCAGAAGCACGAGCCCGAGGGGAAA
The DNA here is from genome assembly GCA_016930895.1 of Spirochaetales bacterium. The sequence goes on from JAFGFV010000486.1 coordinate 3,544, forward strand.
CAGGGGGATTAGGATCCTGTCGGACATGGACGGGGGCTCTCCTTTCCCTCGAGGTTCGCGCCTCGAGGCCCCCCAAAGATACACAACCCCGGCGCGGTTGTCGAGGAACCCAGCCCGCCGGCCTGACGCGTTTGCCGCGGGCCGGCCTGTTGACCCAAAGCCCCCGGCTGGTGGATTCTGGACCCATGGAGATCAAATCCATCCTCTACACTCGGGCCATGATGGAATCCCCGGCGGACCTGGAGCTCGGCGAAACCTACGAAGCCCAGGGCAAGCGAGTGCCGCGACGAGTCCGGGAGGCCATAGAACTCAGCAGGCTCCAGGAGCTGGAAGGGCAGTACGGGGACCGGCGGGTATCCTCTCCGGTGGAGTACGATCACCTGATCGTGGGGACCGCCGACGGCGAGATCGACATCGAGGTCTTCAACCGCGGCATTCTGGTGTACACCACCGGGGACGAGACTCTGCGCAGGATCGACCGCGTGCTCTGCGCGATCCTCGACACCATGAAGGCGGAAGAGGGAGGCTGAGTCGCCCCGCCGAGGGGCAGGGAGCTTTCCAGCCGCGGCCACCGGCCTCGGGACACCGTCAGCCGGGATTCGCCTCCAGTCCGCGCAGGAGCACTCGGTAGATCTCGACCATGGCCAGGGAGTCCTGTCCGCAGTAGGCCCGCAGGGCCTGCTCCAGCGCCTTCCTCCGGACCGGGCTGCGCTCGACGAGCAGCCGGTTCCAGGCCGCCTGGGCCTGGGTTCCGTCCTGGACTTCCAGGGCGCCGTACGACATCTCGGGAACCAGGACCGGCAGCACGCTCTTGATCGAATTCGAGCCCCCAAAGGCCGGGTCCAGGTAGTACCGGCGAAAGATCTCCAGCAGGTCCCAGAGCCGCTCGGCCAGGGCCAGGAGCCCGGGAGCGTGGCGCGGCAGCTCCCGCGCCAGCCCCTGCAACACTCCCCTCTCGAAGGAGGCGTTGTAGACCACCAGGCTGCCCTCGGGCCCGATCCATTCCAGCAGGGAGCGAGCGAGCTCCGGTCGCGGGTCGTCCTGGCCGGCATGAAGATACTCCCCCTGGCTCAGGGCGCCCCCGGGCTCCAGACGATGGCAGCTGTACTGGAAGGGAACCTTTTCGTAGGGGCGGGTACCGGGGTAGCGGGGGATCGCCGGACTGTCGGTCTCGAAATCCAGGAAGTACAGGGGGAAGGTGAGGCCCTCGAGCTCCCGCCGGATCGCTGTCCAGTCGATCTCCGCCCTGCCCAGACGGTACAGCTCCACGAAACGGCTCTGCGCCGGTGAGAGCGGCAATTCAACAGGCAGGTCCTCGATCCTCAGGAGATCGCAGGCGGCCAACTCTCTCTTGTGCTCCGCCCCCAGGCGGGGGATGTTGAAGATCGACACCTTGGGCACCCGGCGCCAGCACCACGGGATGAATGGGCATTCGTAGGGCGAGGTGCACTGCGGGCCGATCGCCACGTTCGGTTCCCGGGGCAGGCGCAGGGCCTCCCGGAAGCGTTCCAGGTGCTCAGGAATCGCCCGGGCCGGCTCGTCGAGCTCCCCGGTCAGCTCCTCCTCGGTGAACAGGTCTGACAGGTCCGGAAACGTGCATCCCGGGTTCAGGTGCATCAGGCAGGTCCGGCGCACCCGCACCCCGCATCCCTCCAGGACGTAGCGCTGCACGGCCACGTCGGGCAGGTGCTCGGGTTTGACGGTGGTGGAGGACTTGACCTCGATCAGCTCCCAGGCGTCGCCGGCGGCGGTAGCGCTCCCGGCCGACGGCACCCGGCGCAGCACGTCGACCCGCACCAGGATGTTGTCGTGGAAAAAGGCGGCCTCGAACAGGGCCGGCACCCCGGCAGCCATGAGGGCCCGGGTCTGCGCCAGGGCCTCGGAGGCCCGGTAGGAGGGCACGGCCACCAGGACCCCTCCCGGGAAGCGCTCCTGGGCAGCCACCCCTACCTTCGTTCCCTGCTCGAAGATGTAC
>JAFGFV010000072.1 GCA_016930895.1 Spirochaetales bacterium
AGATCCGGGTGGACTACCGCACCACCCTGGAGACCCTTGCCCTGGCCTCCGAGGTCTTCGCGGGCCTCCTGCGAGTGCGCCTGCGCGGGGTCTGGTGGTGGACCTTCGGTATGACCTGGGACCTGGCCAAGCTCGTGGGCCTGGAGAGGGTCATGCTCCTGGTGTACGACGACCCCGCTCTCCTGCACCGGCTCATGGCCTTCCTGCGGGATGCCAATCTGGCCAAGCTGGACTTCCTGGAACGGGAGAACCTCCTGTCCCTGAACAACGACCACACCTACGTGGGCTCCGGCGGTCTTGGCTACACCCGGGAGCTGCCGGCGGGGGATGTGACCACGGCCCCGGTGAGCACCCGGCACATGTGGGGCTTCACGGAGAGTCAGGAGACCGTGGGGATCTCGCCGGAGATGTTCGAGGAGTTCGTGTTCCAGTACCAGGAGCCGATCCAGCGGCGCTTCGGCCTGAACTGCTACGGCTGCTGCGAGCCCCTGGACCCCCGCTGGCGGGTGGTGGCCAAGACCCCCAACCTGCGCCGGGTATCGGTGTCGCCATGGGCGGACCAGGACAAGATGGCCGCCGCCCTGGAGGACCGCTACGTGTACTCGAGAAAGCCCCCCCCATCGCCGCTGGCCCTGCCGCGTCTGGACGAGGAGCTCGTGCGCGCCGATCTCCGGGAAACCCTCGAGGTCAGCAAGGGATGCGTGGTAGAGCTGATCATGAAGGACAACCACACCCTCGGGGGCAACCCGGACAACCTGGTGCGCTGGGTCCGGATCGCGCGGGAGGAGATCGACCGGGCGTACGGTTAGCGCCCCCGCCGTTCTCGGAAGCGCTGCGACGTAGCGCCGCGGCGCGCGATTGACGGCTCCGCCCCGGTCCCGTATGGTATGCCCCATGCGCGCCGCAAGCTCCCGAGAGCTCGCCGTTACCCTGGTCCAATCCTGCTTCACCGCTTCGGACTACCACAGCCCGGAGAGCTTCCGGGACAAGGTCCTGGGGCTCTGCCAGCGGGTCGCGAAGTCTCGCTCGGCGGGCAGGCTCGTGGTCTTCCCGGCGCTCACCGGGCTGTGGATCCCGCTCCTGAAAGGCAGGCGACCCGCCTCCCGCGCCGCCCTGGCGGCCTCCCTGCTCCTGCGTCATCCCCTGTCGACCCTAGCGGGGCTGGCCGGCGGGGCCGGGATCGCCCCGCTCTTCCGCCTCGGCTGGGAGGCCGCCCTGGCGGCCTGGATCGAGCCCTTCCGGGAGGCGGCGCGGCGGCTGGGGGCCTACCTGTGCCCGGGCAGCTCGCTCGTGCCGCCCTTTGACCGCGAGGCGCTCCGGGGCCTGCAGGCGACGGGCGCGGGGGTGTACGAGACCTCCTGCCTGATCAGCCCCCTCGGCACGATCCTGGGCTGGACCCGCAAGCGCCATCCCCCGCCCCGGGAGCGGCGGCTGGGAGTGCGTGCCGCCAGGGCGGAGGAGCCGGCGCTCTACCACACGGAGCTCGGGCGGATCGGCCTCGTGCTGTGCCCGGACGGCTTCCACGAGACGGAGGTGCAGCAGCTCGACCGCCTGGGATGCCAGCTCGTGATCCAGCCCTCGGCCAACCCGCTGCCCTGGGAAGCCCCACCGCGCCGAGGCATGGCGCTCACCCGGGAGGAGCAGTGGCTCGGGCACGGCCTGGGCCACCTGGTGCAGGGGCGAGAGAACATCGGGGCCGCTCTGAGCCCCATGAGCGTGAGCTCCGTGCTCGGCCGCCGCGACCGGGGCCGCTCCCACGTATTTCTCAACCCCGCCAAGGGTCTGGGGCTCCGCACCCAATCCCGGCTTCCCGAGAGCTATCGCTCGTATTCGGGTCTGGCGGCGATCGCCGGGTCCTGCGACCAGGAGGAGATCCTGACCGCAACCCTTACGGGGCTCCCATGAGCCCTTCCCCACTGGCGCTGGTCACCGGCGGCTCCTCCGGCATCGGCGAGGCGCTGGCCGAGGGGCTGGCCCGCCGGGGCTACGACCTGCTGCTGGTCAGCGAGAACGCCCGGGAGCTGCGGCGCGCCCGAGAGCGCCTGGGCCGAATGTATCCCGTGGATGTCCGCGCCCGGGTCCAGGATCTCTCCCGCCCCGGGGCGGCGGAAGCGCTCGTGCGCTTCTGCCAAGACGCGACCTTGCCCGTGGAGGTACTGGTCAATGCCGCCGGGGACTACCTGACCCTGGAACACGAGTTGGCGAGGCCCGAGGCCGTCTCCGCCACCGTGGTCCTCCACGTGCTCACGCCCACTCGACTGTGCCTCCAGCTCGGCCAAGAGATGGTCCAGCGGGGAAAGGGCTTTATCCTGAACATCTCCTCGATTTCGGCGCTCTTTCCCGATTTCGCCTCCGTGACCTACGGCTCCGCCAAGAGCTACCTCCGCCACCTCTCCACCGTCCTGCACTGCGAATGGAGACGCAGGGGTGTCGCCGTGACCTGCGTCCTGCCCGGAGGCGTGCGCACCAACCTCTTTCGGGAGAGCGGGGTATACGTCCCCGGGTTGGTCCGGCGGCACCTGCTCTCTCCCGAGGCCTGCGCGGAGCTCAGCCTGGAGGCCCTGTTCCGCGGCCGGCGCGAGCTCATCCCCGGGGGCAGCGGCAAGCTCCAGGCCCTGCTGTTCCGCCTGATCGTCCGCCCCGCCACTTACGACGCCCTCAAGAGCGTGTACGCGGCCCTGGCGCGGCGGGAGTCGCCGGAGCAGTCCCGGGAGCCCTCCCAGGGGCAGCCCCGGGGCGAGCCCCAGCCCGGGTTCGAACCGGAAACCCAGACCGACTCGCGCCCCGAGTTCCCGGAGCTCGGCCTTTGACGCCGCCGCGTCGATAGGATACCCTACAGGCGGCCCATGAAGCTGGTGGTGTTCGTGCTCAACCGCGAGGAGCTCCTCGACCAGGTCCTGGAAGCCTTCGTGGAAGCCCAGGTTCCCGGGGCGACCGTCCTGGACACGGAGGGCATGGGACGCCTGCTGACCTACGAGGTGCCCCTGTTCGCCGGCTTCAAAGAGTACATGAAGGGAAACAAGCCCTACAACAAGACCATCTTCTCCGTGGTGGACCGGGAGGAACAGGTCCAGAAGCTCGAAGATCTCCTGGAGAGGGTCTGCGGGGACCTCTCCCAGCCCGGGAGCGGCATCCTGTTCACCCTGCCGGTGGACTACGCCAAGGGGCTGCGGCGGGAGTAAGGAGGGATCATGAGCGCCCAACGGCAGGATGCCCTGTGGCAGATCCTGGACCCCGGCTGCATCGAGCTCGCCCTCAAGGCCCGGCGCAAGGAAGAGGCCCTGGCGGAGCTGGCCGGGCTGCTGGCACGGGCCGGACGGATCGCGGACCCGGAGGAGCTGACCAAGGCCCTGGTGGCGCGCGAGAAGCTCACATCCACCGGGATCGGGGCGGGGATCGCCATTCCCCACGCCATGCTGCCGGGACTGCAGGAGACCATCCTGGCCATCGGGCGCAAGCCCGAAGGCCTGCCCTTCGACGCGTTGGACCGCAAGCCGGTGCAGTTGATCTTTCTCCTGGCAGGCCCGCCGGGCCGCGAGCTCGTGCACCTGCAGCTGCTCAGCCGCCTGGCCCGGCTGCTCCGGGACCCGACCTTTCGCGAGGCCCTGATGAGCGCCGCCACGCCACAGGAGGTGCTCGAGCTGCTGCGGGAGCGGGAAGAGGAGGCGTAGGGGCCGGTGGAGATCTCCCGCAAGTGGAACATCACCCGGGTGATCCTGACCACGGTCTACCTGTTCGCCGCCTGGCTCCTGTTCACGGGCAGCTTCGCGCCCTATTCCCTGTTCCTCGGGGTCCTGTTCTCCCTGGTCGTGGCCCTGCTGACCTACCGCTACTTCATCGAGGAGTACGAGGCGGCCCGACGTTCGCTCCTGCCGCGGCTCTACAACCTTCTCATCTTCCTGGTCATCATCCTCTGGAGGATCTACGCCGCCAGCTTCCGGGTAGCCTGGCAGGTGCTCTCGGGTCGGATCAACCCCCGAATCGTCCACTTTCGCACCCGCCTCAAGTACGACCTGGCCCGGGCCATCCTGGCCAACGCCATTACCCTGACCCCCGGCACGGTCACCCTGGACCTGGACGACGACCACCTGATCGTGCACTGGCTGGACGCCAGGACCAGCCATTCCCACTACGCCGGCAAGCTGATCAAGGAAGACTTCGAAAGGTGGCTTAGACGCATATGGATGTGAGGCTGGTTCTCGACCTGGCCGTGTACGCCCTGCTGGCCACCACCGCCCTGAGCGCCGTGCGGGTGGTCATCGGACCGACCCCGGAAGACCGGCTGATCGGTTTGAACCTGGCGGCCTCGCAGGTGCTCGCCATCCTGGTCGTGCTGGGGGTTCGTGAGGAGCAGGCCATCTACCTGGACGTGGCCCTGGTGTACGCCATCCTGGGCTACATCGGCATCCTGGCCATCGCCCGTCACCTCGGGAAGGGGGCCGGATCGTGATCTGGGCCGTCGCGGTCTTCCTGGCCCTCGGGGTCTTCTTCGGGCTGGTCGGAAACCTCGGCGTGCTCCGCTTCCCGGACCTGTACACGCGCCTGCATGCCTCGGCCAAGTGCAGCACCACCACGGTCGTGTCGGTCTTCATTGCCTGCGTGCTTCTCGAGGGCTTCAGCATTCTGAGCGCCCGAATCGCGGTGATCGCCCTGTTCTTCCTGCTGACCGGACCGGTGACCGCCCACATCATCGGGCGCAGGGCGTGGAAGCGGGGAGTGCTGCCCTGGCGGCGGCAAAAGGACCGCGAGACTTGATCGAGATCATCCTCGTGTTGCTCCTGGTTCTGGGCTTCCTGGCCCTGCACTTCAAGGACCTGATCAGCGCCGTGATCGCCCT
>JAFGFV010000487.1 GCA_016930895.1 Spirochaetales bacterium
CCGTCGCCCTGGCAGCGCTTCGGGCTGGGGCGTTTGCGGGCGCGGGACCTGCCTGCGGGGCTGCTCATCTTTGCGGGTACGGCGGCGGTGCTCGTGTTCCTCGGCCTGGCCTTGCGCCTCCTGCCCGCGGCGGGACGGGAGCTCTTCGAGGAGGGCTTCCGGTTCACTCTCAACGACTGGCGCCTGGTCCCTCTGGCTGTGGCATTCGGCGTGGTGACCGGCTATCGAGAAGAGCTGTTCTTCCGGGGCTACCTGATCACCCGTTTCCTCGAGACGGGCGCGCCGGGCCCTGCCGCGGTGGGGGCGAGCTGCCTGCTCTTCGCCCTGGGGCACCTATACCAGGGCCTCTCCGGGTTCCTGACGGGCCTCGCCATCGGCACCCTGTTCGGGGTCCTGTTCCTCCGCGGCCGCAATCTGCATCCCCTGGCCATCGCGCACGCCCTGTACAACACCATGGTCCTGGCGGCGTCCCTGTGGACGGTCTCCCCCGCGTGAGCACGGCGCTTGTCAGGTACTTGCACAGGCGGCGGCAATTGGATACTTTGCTATATATCATTTCTTAAATGGAGCTGGCGGCGTGCTGACTGAAAACCTCAACGTCCTGATTGCCTTCGCGGCCGGGGTGCTCTCGTTCCTGTCCCCGTGCATCCTGCCGCTGATCCCCTCCTATCTCTCCCTGGTCGGCGGGGTATCCTACGACGAGCTTTCGGAGGGGAAATCCGGCCGCCTGCGGGTGTTCCTGCGCACCCTCCTGTTCGTGCTGGGTTTCTCCATCGTCTTCATCCTGCTCGGGGTCCTGTTTAGCGGTACCGGAGGGTTCCTGAGCGGGGCCTCCCGCATCCTCAACATCGTCGCAGGATCGCTCGTCATCCTGCTCGGATTGAACTTTGTCTTCAACTTCCTGAAGTTCATGACCGTCGAGCGGCGGGTCCACGTGAGCGCCAAGCCGGCCGGCAGTCTGGGCGCAATCCTGCTGGGAATGGCCTTCGGGGCCGGGTGGACCCCCTGCGTCGGACCGATCCTGGCGTCCATCCTGTTTCTCGCCGGCTCCAGCGGCCAGGTGCTCCAGGGCTCCGTGCTGCTGGCCTTCTACTCCCTGGGGCTGGGGGTGCCCTTCCTGCTGGCGGGGCTGTTCTTTGCCCAGTTCCTGAAGCAGCGCGACCGCCTCCGGGCCCACTTCAAGACCCTGCGGATCGCAAGCGGGGCCTTCCTGGTCTTGATCGGGCTGCTGATCCTGCTCGGACGGTTGCAGCGCTTCAACGTTCTCCTTTTTCAAGCCTCCTCGGCCCTCCAGGCCTGGCGGGAAAGCAGCCCGCTGCAGGTGCGCCTGTTCTTCGCCGCGCTGCTCGTCGTGCCTGCGGTGCTGCTGATCGTGTCGATCTTCCGCCGGGCCCGGGCCGAAGGGCGGCTGCGCTTCCTCCCGGGGCGCACCCTGTTCGCGGCGGGCTTCCTGGCCCTGACGGCCCTGACCCTGGGGGGAGTCGTCGATCCGACACGTTTCTTCACCTTCTGGTTCACCTTCCAGGGGATCTGACGGGGCTGCGGCCCCAGCCTTTCGAGGCTCGTGCCTGGTTCGGCGGAGGCCTGATCTTTACACGAAAGCGCATGAGTGTAATAATGAGCCTTCCAATTCCACGCTGATCGGAAACCGATGATGGATATCTTTGCCAAGTGCAACGAGTTCGAGGCAGCCAAGCAGGCCAGGGCCAGCGGCCTGTACCCCTACTTCATTCCCGTGGAAGAAAACCGGGGCAGCCGGGTGGTCATGAGAGGGCGAGAGGTCATCATGATCGGCTCCAACAACTACCTGGGGCTGTCGATGGACCCGCGGGTCCAGGAGGCCTCCAAGCGTGCGGTCGACAAGTTCGGGACCAGCTGTTCCGGCTCGCGCCTGATCAACGGAACCTTCGCCATCCACGAGGAGCTCGAGCAGCGCCTCGCGCGTTTCGTGGGCCGGGAAGCCGCCCTGTGCTTCACCGCCGGGTATCTGGCGAACCTGGGCGCGATCTCCGCGCTTCTCGGGCGGCGGGACCACATCCTCAGCGACCGCTACAACCACGCCTCGATCGTGGACGGGATCATGCTCTCCATCGGGCTGTCCAACGGCACGGTGCACCTGCACCGCTACCGGCACAACAATCCCGAGAACCTCGAAAAGACCCTGGCGGGGCTTCCAGAGGAAGAGGCCAAGCTCATCGTGACGGACGGGGTCTTCAGCATGGAAGGGGACATCGTCAAGCTTCCCGAGCTGCGGAAGGTCGCGGACAAGTTCGGCGCCCGGGTGTACCTGGACGAGGCGCATGCGCTAGGGGTGCTTGGCGCCACCGGCAAAGGCACGGAGGAGCATTTCGGGACCCCGGGGTCTGCAGACCTGGTCATGGCCACCTTCTCGAAATCCTTTGGGGCGATCGGCGGATTCATCGCCGGCGATGAGGTCGTGGTGGACTACATCAAGCACCTCTCCCGGCCCCTGATCTTTACTGCCAGCATGCCGCCGGCGATGATAGGCGCCGTGATGGCCACCATGGACATCATCGAGAAGGAGCCCGAGCACACCCAGCGCCTGCAGCACATCGCCCGCTACATGCTCAAGGAGTTCAAGCGGTTGGGGTTCGATACCGGGGTGGCCGAGACCCCCATCATCCCCCTCCTGATCGGGGACCAGGAAAAGACCTTCACCTTCTGGAAGGTCCTGTTCGACAATGGAGTCTATGCGAACCCGATCGTGAGCCCGGCGGTGCCGCCCGATCGGACCCTGATTCGGACATCGTACATGTCGGTCCACACCGACGAGGAGCTCGACCAGGTCCTGGAGATCTGCGAGCGGGCGGGTAAGCTCGTCGGCATCATCTGAGTGAGGAGCATCCGCATGTCAGAAATCGAGAGGGTTCTTCCCCACCGCGAGCCGTTCCTGTTCGTCGATCGGCTGGAGAAGTGCGATCAGGAAGGGGTCATCGGCTACCGGCGCTTCACGGAGAAAGACTTCTTTTTCCGGGGGCACTTCCCGGACTATCCTGTCGTGCCCGGGGTCATTCTCATCGAGACCATGGCCCAGTGCGGCGGGGCCGGTGTCCGGCTGTCCGGGATCGTCAAGAACCAGGGAATCTTCGTGCTCGCCGCGGTCGACAAGGTCAAGTTCCGCCAGCAGGTCCGGCCGGGCGACGAAGTCCGCCTGGTCATCAAGAACCTGCGGGTTTCCGAGAACATGCTCCGCCAGTCCGGGCAGGCTTTCGTGGGGGAGGCCCTCGCCGCCGAAGCGGAGTGGCTGTGCATCGTAACCCCGGGCCTCTAGAGCTCCTCCAGCTCTTCGAGCTCCTCCAGCTCCTCCAGCTCCGCGGGCTGCCTGTCCAGCTCTGAGGGCAGGGCCGGTCCGGCCAGCCCGCCCGCGAGCGTCTCGTCCGGCACCACGGAGGCGAGCTCGGCGGCCCAGGCTTCCCCCCGGTCGATCTGCGGTGCCTCATCGGGCCGCGACTCTGCCGGCTGTCCTGCGACCCGCTCCGCCTCTCCAGGTGCCTCGCCGAGGGCTCGGCGTTCTCCGGGCCCCGCTTCCGCCGGCGCACCTCGGACCGGCTCCCCCCCGTCCGCGACCTCCCCGTCGGTGAGCCTGCCTCCGCCGCCCGCGCCGCCCGCGCCGCCCGCCGTGAGCTCATCGAACCAGGCGAAGGCGCCCACCAGCCCGCCGGTCATCTCCCTCAGGTCCCTGGACACCTCGAGCACTGTCCGGATGGTCTGGTCCAGCCCGGCCACGCCGTCCTGGATCTGGCCGTGCGCCTGTGCCACCTCCTCCAGGGCCCGGAAATTCTGTTCGAGCATCTGGCGGATCTTCTCGCTCTGATTCATGATCTCCCGGTAACCCTTGGCCATCTCCATGGTCACGTGCACGTTCTTTTCCACGGCTCGGTTGGATTCCCGGATCAGCCCGCCGACCTGGTCCGAGACCTCCCGCGTCACGTCAGCCAGCTTGCGGACCTGCTGGGCGACCACCCCGAATCCCCTGCCGGCCTCCCCGGCCTTGGTCGCCTCGATGGAGGCATTCAGCGACAGCATGTTGGTCTTGTCGGCGATGCCGATGATCCGGGAAACGGCCTGGGTAATCGTCTGCGAGGTCGCCTGGAGGTCCTGCAGCTCCTTCAGGGCCCCGGTGATCTGCGCGTTGAAGTCCGAGATCCTGGCGTCCACCTCTCCGGTCAGGCTCAAGACTTGCCGCTCCTTGACCATGACCTCGTTTTCCGCGGTGGCGCCTTCCTCGATCGAGGCCATGATCTGGCCGATCGACTGTACCTGCTTCTGCGCGCTGTCGACCAGCCTGTTCGCCAGGATCAGACTCTCCAGGTTGCGGTTCTCCAGCCGGGAGCGCCCGTCCCTCAGCTTCTCGACCACCGCCCCCTCCGCGGCACTCCGCCGTTCCAGCTCCCCGAAGGCCTGCGCGCGCTCCCGCTCGGCGGAGCGTCGCTGGGAGAGAAGAACCCAGCTCGCGTACGCGGCGATCGCCAAGGCCACGCCCGAGCCGGGGCGCAGGGCGGGCACTCCCGAGCCGAACAGGGCCAGGGCCGACGCGGCTGCACCCGCCGCTAACGCCGCCAGTGCGGCCGCTGCCTGGACAGGCCGCTCCCGGAGCGCCAGGGCGCACACCACCGCCCCCGCCACCAGGGCTACCAGGACCACCAGCAGCTGCACAGGTCGGAAGCTCAGGAACCCGGGCAGCCCTGGAACCAGCAGCCCGGCCACTCCCGCGAGCAGGGGCGAGAGCACCAGCAGCAGAACCCTCGAGCGTCGGAGCAAGCCCAGGGACTGCCCCGCGAACAGGAGCAGGAGCGCAGCGGAGCCCAGCAGGAGCAGCGCGTGGATCTGCAGGGTCCGCAGGAGCGGAAGCACCCGGGACAGGGGCCCCCACGTCGCCAGGGCCAGGGCGGCCACCAGACACAGGAGGCCCCCGGAGAGCCAGTAGCTCTTGCGCTGGAGGGCGAACCAGTACAGGCAGGAACCCCCTAGGACCACCAGCAGCAGCGCGAGGGCCCCCTCTGTTAGGGCCGGCACGCTCGCGAGCAGGGTCCTTCCCTCGAGAGCCTGCATCGGCACGATTTCAGGGGCCGAAGCCAGCCAGCAGGCTCCGGGATCGTGAAGCTGCACCAGAAGTCGCACGCTCTGCGGGAAGCCCTCCTGTCCCGGGACCGGCAGCGGATACCCGCGGGCGCCCCCCAGGGGGGAGCGCAAGTCCGGCCCGGTGGCCCCCGCCGCCCCGATCAGAGCTCCGTTCGCGTAGACCCGCTCGGAGAAACCCAGCGGCCCGATCACAACCCCCGAGGGGCCTTCGAGCTCGATGACCGTGCGCAGCCAGACGGCCCCTCCCGGCCCCCCGGGTGGGTAGAAGCGCGCAGGCAGCTCCACGGGCTGCCACGGCCCCGCCGGCGGCGCGCCGGCTGCATCGGCGGTGTACGCCCATTCCCACGACGCGGCGGTTCGAGCCGGGCCCGCGAACAGCCCCGCCGCCGGCCACGCCAGCAGAAGCGCCGGCAGAACCGCCATCAGGATCACCCGGACCGCGACGCGCCGGCGCCGGGCTCTGCCTACCCCCATCCGCTCGCGCCCTCCGGCCTCAACCCCGCTCTCCTCCGATCACAGCTCCACGGCCAGCCCGTGGCGGTAGGAGTGGCGTCCCCGGGTACGGTCCCCCCTGCTGCAGGCGATGATCAGCTCGAGGCTCTGTTGCCCCGCAGTCACGAAGGCATCGACCGGCACGGACAGCTCCATGATGGTCTTGCCGCCTTCTTCCCGGAGGGAATACTCGAGCTCGACCGCATCCTCGAGCACCTTGTGACTGTGGCCCCTTCCGCGATGCTGCTGCATCTCCACCGTGCCGCCCTGCACGTAACCGATGAAGATGTGGGCATCCGCCATGCGGACAGACCCGAAACCGATTCCCACCCAGCCTTCGGCCTGCGCCTCGGCGGCTGCGAAGAGGCGTTCCCCGGTGCGGCTGAGGTGCAGGGTGATCACGCCGAAGGTCTGGGACCAGCTGTACTCCCCTTTCTCGACGACCCCGTCGGGGACCGCCGGCTGGGACGCGACTCCCAGAGACTGCGCTCCCGCGAACACGCCGACGGCCAGCAGCGCAAGAACGACGAGCTGTGTCTTCTTCATCCTAGTTCCTCCTTCTGAATGAATGGAGCATAACACGGAACGCCTCGCACGGGACAATCGAGGCACCAAAAATTTCGCTCCAATGTTGACAAACATCGCGCGATCCTGTAAAGGATATGCATGGCTGACCGCGAGTACGGACAGCAGATCATCCTCCCGGCGCTCGCTCTGATTATCGGCATTCTCATCCTTAGGGATACCGAACAGACCCCGGGAGGATAAAGGCCGGGCACGAGGCACCGAAGCCGTCTTCCTCCTGGAAGACGGTTTTTTTTTGGCCCGGGGCCGACCCTCGGGGGGCTGCGGCGATGCCCCGAGGCGACTCGATGGAAGGAACGAGAGGATGAAGATCAGCGGAGCAGAACTGTTCGTCAAGGCCCTGCGGGAAGAAGGAGTCAGGCACCTCTTCGGCTTCCCGGGCGGCGTGGTGATCCCGGTCTTCGACGTTCTGTACTCCCACCGGGAAATCGAGGTGATCCTTGCGCGGCACGAGCAGGGAGCCGTGCACGCCGCCGACGGCTACGCCCGCTCCAGCGGTCGCACCGGGGTCTGCCTGGTCACCAGCGGGCCCGGGGCCACCAACACCGTGACCGGCCTGGCCACCGCCAACTTCGACTCCGTGCCGATCGTGTGCTTCACCGGGCAGGTCTCCCGCTCCATGATCGGCAACGACGCCTTCCAGGAGGCGGACATCGTGGGCATCACCCGGCCGATCACCAAGCACAACTACCTGGTCCTGGAGCGGCGGGACCTGGGGCGGATCATCAAGGAGGCCTTCACCATTGCCTCTACGGGAAGGCCCGGGCCGGTGCTGGTGGACCTTCCGGCGGACGTGCTGCGGGAGCAGGGGGACGACGAGTACCCCGCTTCCGTGACCATCCGGGGCTACAGCCCGACCACTCAGGGGCACGTGGGCCAGATCAAGAAGGCGGCCCACGCCCTGTCACGGACCGAGCGTCCGCTGTTCTACGTGGGCGGGGGCATCCACATCTCCGGCGCGGCCGAGGCCCTTCGGGCTGCAGTCCACAAGGTCCGGGTGCCCCTGGTGCACTCCCTGATGGGAACGGGGGCGCTGCCCTCCGACGATCCACTGTGCATGGGCATGCTGGGCATGCACGGCACCTATGCCGCCAACATGGCGGTGACCCATGCGGACCTCCTCTTCGCCGTGGGCACCCGCTTCGACGATCGGGCCACGGGCGACCTGTCCAAGTTCGCCCCCGAGGCC
>JAFGFV010000488.1 GCA_016930895.1 Spirochaetales bacterium
CTGCTCCACGAGCAGGCCCTGGTGGATCTTGCCCCGGGAATCCTCGAGCTCCCCCGGTCCCAGGACGGTCACCTCCACCTGCGAAACGGACCCCGTGGCGGGGGAGAACAGCTGGAAGCGAAGGCTCCCCGCCTGACCGGCGGCGCCCGCCGCGACGGCCTCCTCGACCCGCAGCCCGGCGCCGTACACCCCCAGCAGCCGCTCCGTCGCCGGGAGCAGCCGCTCCACGGACCTCCCGCCCTCGCTCTGGCGCACGGTCAGCCCCTCCGGTCCCCTCTCCGCGGACAGCTCCTGCCGCTGGCCGTTCATCAGGACGAGGGTCTCCACCCGCTCGAGCTGGTCGCTCTCCAGCCAGATGTCCCTCTGCGAAACCGTGACCATTTCTCCGAAGCGCCGCAGGGCCATGCTCTGGTAGGTCTCGGTGCGCACCCTGCCGTCCTCCTGCGCGAAGGACCGCACGTGGAGGCTACCGACCTGGCGGCCGCCGAGCAGGATGAGCTGCCACTGATCCTCCAGGAGCTCCTCGCCGGCCAGGCGGCCGGCACAGAGCCCGAGCAGAAGAAGAACCGGGTATAGATACCGCCGGCGGGGAAGCCTCAGTGCACCACTCCCTCTTGCACCTTTGTCGTCCTGACCGGGAGCTCTCCGCAGCTCAGCGCCGAGCCGGCGACCTGCACCCGGTAGTCCCGGACCGAGATCGGCACGGAGGCGAACTCCTCGATGTCGATCTCGGGCGCCGGGGCGCCATCCGGGGCTGGCGCCCCGGCGCTGCCCCCGGCGGAGTCCCCCTCCAGACGCACGCGATCCCCGGGCTGCCCGTGATCGACAAACAGCACTTCCACGCTCTCGCCCTGCTCGGCGGCCAGGAGCATGCCGCGGCTCTCGACCCCCCGCAGCCGGGCGGGCTTGAGATTGGTCACCAGGATCACGTTGCGTCCCGTCAGCTCTTCCTCCCGGTAGTAGGGCACGAGGCCCGACACGATCTGCCGGGTCTCCGTCCCCAGGTCCACGGTCTCGATGTACAGCTTGTCCGCCTTGGGGTGCCGCTCCACGGCCGTGATCCTTCCCACCCGCAGGTCCATGCGGCTGCGGAAGCGCTGTTTCAGATCCTCACTCATGGTTGTCTCTCCTGCGAATCGTCGTCGGAAGCCCTCGATCTCCTCGTCCTCCAGGCGCCGGAACAAGAGCTCCGGCTGACCGACCCTGCCGATCCCCGATAGCCGCCCGAGGGAATCCCAGCTCAGGGCCTCCACCCCGAGGGTGGCGCGGATGCGCTCCGCGGTGGCCGGGAGGAAGGGATGGAGGAGCACGGCCAGGTCGCGGATCAGGTAGGTCAAGTCCCGCAGCAGCTCCGCCACCCGGGCCCGATCCTCCTTGATCAGCTTCCAGGGTTCCGCGTCCTGAAAGCGTTTGTTGCCCAGGGAGGAGAGAGCGAAGACCGCCCTGAAGGCGTCCCGGACCTCGGCGCGCTCCAGGGAGGCGGTGGCCTGCTCTTCCAGGGCCCCCACCTCACGCCAGAACCCCCCGGGCATCTCCTCCTCCGTGGCCGCCCCCTTGCTCACCTCGCCATCGAAGTTCCGCACCAGGAAGGTCAGGGTGCGGTTGACCAGGTTGGCCAAGTTGCCGATGAGCTCGCCGTTGGCCTTCTCCTGGAAGTCCTTCCAGGTGAACACCGTGTCCGAGCGCTCGGGCCGGTTGTAGAACAGGTAGAAGCGCCACACGTCCGCCGGGATCCCGGAATCCACGGCGTCGGTGCCGAACACCCCGACCCCCTTGCTCTTGGAGAACTTGCCGCTCTCGTAGTTCAGGTACTCGGTGGAAGACATGCTGTTGAGCATGGTCCATCGTTCCCCGGAGCCCAGCAGGGAGCACGGGAAGATGACCGTGTGGAACGGGATATTGTCCTTGCCGATGAACTGGACCAGCTGGACCTCGTCGGGGTTCTTCCACCAGCTCTCCCACTGGTCCGTGTGATTGGCCGTGATCGAGATGTAGCCGATCGGAGCGTCGAACCAGACGTAGAAGACCTTGCCCTCGAATCCCTTCTTGGGCACCGGGATGCCCCACTTCAGGTCCCGGGTGATGGCCCGCTCCTGCAGGCCGTCCCGAATCCACGCCTGGGTCATCTGCACGGCGTTGCGGGCCCAGGCCCCCTCCTCGGAGGCCTTCTTCATCCAGGCCTCGAGCTTGGGGCGGATGGCGGGCAGGTCGATGTACAGATGGGTGGTCTCCCGCAGGACCGGCGGGTTGCCGCAGATCCCGCAGCGGGGATCCAGCAGGTCCGTCGGGTCCAGGAGCTTGCCGCAGTTTTCGCACTGGTCTCCCCGAGCTTCCGTGTACCCGCAGGCGGGGCAGGTGCCGCGGATGTAGCGGTCCGCCAGGAAGCGCTGGTCGTGCTCGCAGTAGCTCTGCTGGAGGGTCTTCTGCGTGATGTAGCCGTTGCGGTCCAGGCCCAGGAAGATCCCCTGGGTGATCTCGGTGTGCTTGGGGGTGGAGGTGC
This sequence comes from Spirochaetales bacterium, assembly GCA_016930895.1. The sequence goes on from JAFGFV010000488.1 coordinate 2,501, forward strand.
GGCCGAAGCGGTCGAAGGCGATGTTGAACCA
>JAFGFV010000008.1 GCA_016930895.1 Spirochaetales bacterium
GTGCAGCTCGGGATCACCATGACCAGCCTGGGACTCGGCTGGGTGGGCGAACCCGCGGTGGCCGGCCTCCTGAACCGGCTGCTGCCGCGCCTGTGGCCCGGGGCCGCCACCGCCGTGGGCTACTCGGTGTCCTTCACCGTGGCCTTCCTGCTGATCACTGCGGTCCACATCCTCTTCGGCGAGCTGGTGCCCAAGCTCGTGGCGATCGCCCGACCGGAGCGCGGGGCCCTTCTGACCATCCTGCCCCTCACCGGGCTGTACTACGTGAGCTACGCCCCGATGCTCGGGCTGCGCAAGGCCGCCTCGGCAGTGGCCCGCCTGTTCGGAGGCGCTTCGGAGATGGGCGAGGAGGTGCTCTCGGAGGAAGAGATCAAGATCATCCTCGAGCAGCGCGAAGAGGAGGGAGGCATGAGCCTGCAGGAGCTGCTCATCTTCGAGAACCTCTTCGACTTCGGCCGCTCCCGCGCCCGGCAGGCCATGACCCCGCGTCATGCCGTCGCCTACCTGTCCGCCGCCCGGACCTGGCAGGAGAACCTGGCCGTGATGAAGCAACGCAAGGCCTCCCGGTACCCGGTATGCCGGGAGGACCTGGATTCGGTGGAAGGGTACGTGCACGTCAAGGACCTGGCCTTCGAGTACATGTCCGGAGAGCGCGAGCCGGAGCTCCTCGTGATCCGGCGGCCCATCCTGCGGGTTCGGGACAATCTCCCGTTGGCCGAATGCCTGCGGCGCTTTCAGGTGGAACAGGTGAGCCTGGCGGTGGTGACGGACCGGGCCGGGCGGGTGGCCGGGCTTCTGTCCGCCGAGGACATCGTGGAAGAGATCGTAGGCGAGATCCGGGACGAGTTCGACCGGCGCCCTCCCCTGCGCCTGACCGACGCCTTCGCAACCGAGGCGTGCGACCTGGAGCTGCCCGCCACGGGGGACCCGTTCGAGGCCATCCGTCTAGCCTTGCAGCACCTCCACGTCGCCCGCCCCCAGTTCGATCCCGACGACGCCCTCGAGGAGCTGATCGCCCGGGAACGCGGCCTGAGCTCCGCCCTGGGCTTCGGGGCCGCCTTTCCCCACGCGCGGGTCCGGGGCCTGGAGCGCCCCCTGTTCTCCTTCTGCCGCAGTCGCGAACCGGTCGCCTTCTCGGCTCCAGACACCGTCCCCGTTCGGCTCCTGTTCCTGATCCTGACCCCGTATCACGAACCGACCTGGCAGCTCACCCTGCTGTCCAAGCTGGCCAGGATCGTGAGCAACGCCTCCCTGCGTGACCGTCTGCTGGAGGCCGCCGGCTTGGAGGACGTGGCCGAGGTCATCCGGGTGTTCGAGGAATCCGTGCCCCTGTGACCGGGGTGGGGAGGCAGGCTCAGGCTTCGCCCAAATCGCGGCAGAGGTACAGGAAAAAATCGCGGTTGTCCGCCTGGATGTACTGGAGCCGGGCGTCCATGCGGCTGAAGCTCTTGAGGTAACGCACGTAATAGGCCGGATGGTCTTCCGGGGGCTCTCCGTCCGCCTGCCAGTCCCAGGTCTCGGGGCTCAAGTCCACCACGAAGAGCGAGAAGCCCTCGATCCGCCGCCCTTCCTGGAGCGCCAGGTTGCGGGCCATGGACAGGGCCTTCTCCAGGATCATCGGAGACATCACCGCCGAGCCCACGGACAGGTACACGCCGCCGTCCAGGCCGCAGACCGACCCGGCGAAGCCAAGGAAATCCCGCTCCGCGGTGCGGCCCACCGCCGAACCCAGGACGAGTGGGTGCGCATAGATGATGTCGTGACCGAACATGGGGTGGGCGGTGTACGGTACCCCGAGGCGAAACGCGGCCGCCTGCAGCCCGTAGCGCTTGTACGGGTGCTGCACCGCGGCAAACCCGGGCGCCAGGGAGAAGCCCTCGACGGCCCAGAGCAGGTCAGCGGCCGCCGCGGCCTGGAGCGGCTCCTCCCCCGCCCGAGCGACGCAGGATAGGAGCTCGTCCCTGGACGGGACCGTCAGCCCATCCCGGTGCACGAGCGCCCCGACCGACTCCCCGTAGCCCCTGCCTTCGTAAGCCCCCACGAGCAGGGCCAGGCCCAGCCAGCGGCCCGTCTCCTCCCACAGCCCAAAGCGGCCTTCCCGCAGGTTCGCCTGCACGTCCTCGGAGCTGGCCCCCTGGAAGGCGAACTCCCAGTCGTGGATGATCCCGGCGCCGTTGGTGGCCAGGTGGGTCAGCCAGCCCTCCTCCATCAGGTGCGCGAGCACCGGGGCGAGGCCGTTCTTGATGGCGTGGGCCCCGAAGGCCAGGATCACCGGCCGCCCGGCGGAGCGGGCCCTCCGGATCGCATCTGCCGCCGCCCGGATGTGACCGCGTGTCCGCTCGGGGACGGCTCGCGGCGGGTCCTGCGGCAGGACCCGATCCCGCTCGATGAGGACACGGTTCCTGCGTTCCCGGAGGCTGCTGAAGCCCAGACGCCTGCGGTCCAGGGGAGGAAACTCCGGCCGGCCGCTCATGATTGACCGTCCCCCGGACCCCGTGCGGCGCGCTGGCCTCCCCGCCGCTGCCCGAGAAGAAGGGCAGCCAGGGCCTGCGCCTGGCTGAAGTCCGGGACCACCAGGTCCGCTCCGGCCTCGATCACCCGGCTGCGTTTCGCGATGTTGAGCCCGAAGCGGCGCAGCTCGTCGCTGGCCACCCCCACCGCGATCCCCCCCGCCTTGCGGGTTTCCTGGATCTCCACCGGCCCGTCGCCGAAGGTCACAAACACCCCGGCTTGGGCAGGGGGCAGATGCTGCGCCCGCAGCATCTGCGGGCGCAGCATCTGCGCCAGGATGCGCTCCAGCACCTTCTTCTTGGGCTCGTGGGTCAGGTCCCCGATCGCCCCGTAGATCCGCCCGCCAAACAGCGGTGCATAGCCGAGCAGCTCCGCCTCCCGCTCCACATCGGCCTGGTCCGTGCCACTGGCCAGGTAGAGGGGCACACCCCGTTCATGCAAGAGCCGCAGAAACCCCACGGCGCCCTTCAGGGTGAAGTCTTCAGTCCCCAGCTCGCCGCGCCGCAGCTTGACCGCCCGCGCTTCGATCCTCTGCATGAGCTCGCGGTTGTAGATCTCCTTGTATCCCTTCTCGTCGAGGATCTCCTCCGCCGGCACATGCCCGGCCTCGCGTACCATCTCCACCAGGCCCCGCATCTGCACGAGAGTCTGGACGCCCGTGGTGGCCTGGATGTACTCGCGGACCTGCTCGGCCACCCGCCGGTGGGTGCTCGGGTCCGCCGTGCGCCACCGCTCCCCCAGGATCGAGCGCGCCATCATCGGCGCCATCACCTCTTCCCAGCCCTGCCGGAGGGTCGACACGGTGCCGTCGTGGTCGAAGATGGCAGCGAGGATTTGCCGGCCCCGGGGCAAGGCCCCCACCACCTCGATTTCGGTGTTCCGGTGGTGGCGGGCGCGCTGCGGCAGGGCGGCCAGCTCGGGGGCATGGCGAAAGCTGTGCTCCCGGGCCATGGCTCGCACCTCCTGGGCAGAGGCCGTGCCCGTCTGGAAGAGCTTCTGCACGGTCACCCCAGCAGCCAGGGTGCCGAACAGGGCCGCCTCCAGGGGCGGCCGCCCCGCGGCCAGGGCGGCTCCCAAACCGGCCAGCAGGCTATCCCCTGCGCCGACGGTATCCGTGCGGCCCAGGATGAGCAGCCCCGGCACTTCGCGGCAGCCCGACTCGTCTACCACCAGGCATCCTCGGGATCCGCGGGTCAGGAACAAGGGCCGCCCCCAGCGCTGAAAGAGCCGCAGGGCGATGGCCCGGGCCTCCCGGTCCGGCACCTCTTCCTCGTTCCCGGCGCCGCCGCCCTTGCCGATCGCGGCCCCCTCGCGGGCGTTGAGCTTGCGGTACACGCTGCCGTACTCGTCGCTGTGGTCGCGGCTGTCCAGCAGGCAGGTGGTGCCGGGGTGACGGGCGACCAGGCCGGCAAGCTCACTGCGGAACTCTGCCGTGTGGACGCCCCGCAGCACCTGCTGGTTGATGATCAGCACGTTCAGCCCGGGAAGCGCGCGCTCGACGGCGCCCAGAAGCTGACGGGCCGTGTCCGGCTCCAGCTCGTTGAAGTTGCCGTAGTCCAGCCGGGGCTGCTCCCGGCCCTCCACGAGGATCTTGGTGTAGGTGTGGGTGTGCCAGCGCCGCGGCTGCACGAGCAGGCCCGCGGTGCCGATGCCCCACTGCCCCATGGTGCGACGCATCTCGGCGCCGAAGGGATCGGGGCCGGTCACCCCGAAGGCTTCCACGCTCCCCGCCCCGAGGGCGCGCAGGTTGGCGGCTACGTTCCCCGCCCCGCCGAGGGAGTATCGCTGCTCGGACACCGGCTGGGTGACCAGGCGCGTCTCCAGGGAGACCTCCCCGGCCTCAGGGTTCACGGCCAGGTACGCGTCCAGGCAGAAGTCCCCGACCACGCCGAAGCGCAACCCCGGCAGGCGATCGAGGATCGCCCCCGCCTCCTTCTCGGTCAGGCGGTGGTCGCAGATCCCGCACCCGTGTTGGCTCTTCATTCCGGGAAGAGCTCCGCCTCGAGCAGCCCGCACAGGGCGTGGTACAGCCGCTGGTGCTGCTCCTGGATTTCCGCGGTGTCGCGTCCCTGGGCGGCGATCGTGACGTCGCACAGCGGCCCGAGGGCGCCCCCCGGCCCGGTCAGCGCCACGGTTTTGAGACCGAAGGCCCTGGCCACCCGCACCGCGTTCAGCACGTTGGCCGCGTTTCCCGAGGTGCTGATCCCGAGCAGGACATCGCCGGCGCGGCCGTAGCCGTACACCTGCTGGGCGAAGACCATGTCCGGGGAGGTGTCGTTGGCCACCGCGGTGGACAGGGAGACCTGGCTGACCAGGGAGATGGCCGGAAGCGCCCCCTGAAGCCGCCCGGCCAGCTCCGGCCCCTCGGCCGGAAACGCCCGGGCCAGCCTGCCTGCATCGCTGCGGCTGAGAGGCCGGGGGCAACGGAAGCCTTTCATCAGCTCGCCCACGATGTGCTCGGAGTCCGCCGCGCTCCCCCCGTTGCCGCACACCAGCAGCTTCCCGCCCTTCCGGAAGCAGGTGGACAGGGTCCGGAAGGCGGCGCGCAGCGCCTCGACACACGGCCCCAGGCCGGGTCGCTCTTCCTCCAGATGTTCGAAGATCTCCCGGGTCCGCTGGTTCATGGGCATTCACCTCGTCGCATCGCGCACGGCATCACCAAACACGGGGGCATTATACACGGAACCCGCGGCCAGGGGCGAGCACCAGAACCGGTGGAAGCCCGCCCGGCGCAGGGCGTTGGGCCTGTTGCAGCACCGCCCTGGATGGGCTACCGTGTCGGGCGGCAGGCGGACAGAATCTGCGCGGGGTTTGCACAGTGACGCTGGTTGGCATCGACATCGGTACGACCACCCTCAGCGGCTTGGCCCTGGACCTCTCCACGGGGGCGATCCTGGGCCTGGAGCAGCAGGCAAACGCCTTTGCCCTGCCCTCTCGCGAGCCGGACGAGTCGCTACAGGACCCCGAGGGCATTCTGGAGGCCTGCAGGCAGATGCTGCAGAGGCTCCTCCAGGCGGGCAGACAGCCAGCCGGCATCGGCGTCACGGGCCAGATGCACGGGATTCTGTACGTGGACGGGGCGGGGCGAGCCCTGGGCCCCCTCTACACCTGGCAGGACGGCCGGGGCGAGCGGGAGTACGCCGGCGGCCTCACCTACGCCCAGCATGCCGCTCAGGTCACCGGCGCGTCGCTCGCCACGGGCATGGGAGTCGTGACGCACTTCTGGAACCTCCGCAACGGCTGCGTTCCGCGCCGTGCGGCCAGGGTTTGCACGATTGCGGACTTCGTGGCCATGCGGCTGACCGGGGCGGAGGAGCCGGTGACAGACGCATCCAACGCCGCAAGCCTCGGCTGCTTCGACGCGGAGCGGCTGGCCTTTCGCGCCGCGGCGGTGGAGCGTATCGGGATGTCCCCCGCCCTCCTGCCCCGGGTGGTCCGGGACTATCCCGCGATGGGCTCCGGGCCGAGAGGGGTCCCGGTCTTCGTGCCGGTCGGAGACAACCAGGCCAGCGTCCTGGGGGCCGTGCGGGATCTGCCGCGCTCGGCGCACGTGAACATCGGCACGAGCAGCCAGATCAACGTGTACGCGGACCGCTGTTCTCCCCTGCCCGGCGTCGACCTCCGCCCCTTCCCTTTCCGGGGGTGCATCCTGGTGGGCGCGGGCCTGTGCGGGGGCCGGGCCTATTCCCTGCTCCACGATTTCTTTGCCCGGACCCTTCGCCTGTTCAGCGCCCCGGTGCCCCCCGATGCGCTCTGGGAGGCCCTGAATGCCGTCACCCCGGAGAGCCTGCCGAATCCTCACCGCCTGGTCGTAGACGCCCGCTTTCAGGGCACCCGCTCTGACCCGTCGATCCGGGGACGGGTCGAGGGTCTCGGCCCCGAGAACTTCACCCCCGAGCACCTGATCGTGGGCCTGCGTGAGGGGGTGGCCGCCGAGCTCTACAACGAGTTCCGGAACTTCGGTGCAGCCGCCACGAGGGTGGAAACCCTGGTCGGCTCCGGCAACGGGGTCCGGCTGAATCCGGACCTGCGCAGGGCCTTCGAGCAGAGCTTCGGGATGCCGATGCGGGTCCCGACTCACCGGGAGGAGGCCGCCTTCGGGGCTGCGCTCCTGGCGGGGGTGGCCGCAGGGGTCCTCCCGGACCTAAACGCAGCGGGCCGGCTCATCCGCTACGAGGAGGACGTCGGCTGACCGGGCGGCGCCGAGGATTTCTCTACCGCCCTCACCAGAGCGTCGACCTTCTGCGGCGGGGTCTGGGGATCGATCACGTCGGTCCTGATCATGAAGCGGCATTCTCTGGCCGCATCGATCATCTGCCCGATGTGCGTCGCCAGCTCCTCTTCGGAGGCCTCCTTGACCATGTTCTGGTGTATCGCGATCTGAAGCGGCCGCCCGAGTGCCCCGAAGATGCCACACAGCTCGCGAAGATCACTCATGCTCACCAATGGATTGGCCGGATTGAGCGAGGAACCCATGCAGATCAGTTTCCCGTGGTCCGCGACCGCCTCATACAGATCGGTGACCTGGCGGAAGTCCGCCTTTGGCACGGCCGTGTAGAACAGGCAATCCTTGTTCGCGTTGATCAGCCTCGCGGTATACGGCACCGCAAACTCGCGGTATTGCTCGGGACTCAGGAGCTCGCAGAACCCGTCCGGCATGAAGAACCCGCACTCCCCTCCCCGTGCCAATCGCCTGCTGACCGCAATCTCCAGCTCGGTGGCAAACTCGCACAGCCGGTGCACGAGGGCGGGATTGTCGTATAGACAGATCAGCAGCTGATTCACGTCCAGCAGATAGGTGGCCACCCAGGAAAATGGGGGGTAGATGAAGGTCGTCGGAGGCCCGATCATGTTGCCGAACCTCCTCCTGATGTTCTCGATGGACCAGAGGTCCGCCGCCATGTACGGGTCCAGATCCGGGATCTCCAGCCTTTCCAGCTCACGTCCGTCCTTCAGCACGTACGTGGCCGTGGAGGGCGCAGCGTCCTCGCTGTATTTCAGCTCTGCGCCCAGGGCCTCCCCGACCTTGTAGCTGTTGATGCGGGTCGCGTTCTGCAGCTCGACCGCGCCCCACCGGATGATCTGCGCGCAGGTCGTCTTGAAACGCACGACCGGATCGAGAAAGAACTCGTATACGCTCCGGTTAACCAGCTTCGACGAATAGCCGAAGAGCTGAAACGGGACTCGGTCGAGCTGCCTTCCGGCCAGCAGGGCCTCCAGGCGCTGGCCGGGGCTGTACCCGCTCTCCAGGAGCCTGGTTCTGGCCAGGTCCGCGAATACCCCGATCTCGATTTCGTCTCTGCTGTCCATGTTCGCGGAGTCCAACTCCACCTCCTCCACGCCGGTCGCGAGACCGCGTCCGGTCGCCAAGATTCCCCTATCGTGTCGTCATGCCGGGGAGCCAGAGGGCGACCGCCGGAAAAACCACGATCAGGGCGAGGGCCACGAGATCACAGTAGATGAACGGCAGGGCCGCCCCGATGATGGCCCCCATGGTGGTGCCCGGTGGAGCTACCCCCTTCATCACGAAGAGGCTCGAGCCAAACGGAGGGGACGTCGTCGCAATTTCCGTGCACAGCAATACCACCACGGCAAACCAGACCTTGTTGAAACCCAGGAGTCCGACGATGGGGACGAAAAGCGGGATCGTGATGAGCACCATGGCCGCCGGGGACATGAACATCCCCAGAAACAGGAGGACGACGATCATCCCGACCACGATCAGGAGGGGGTGCATCGGGAGACCCGTGGCAAACTCGATCAGGCCCCTGGTGGCCCCGCTGGCAGCCAGGATCTGACCGTAAGTGGTCGCAGAAGCCGTGATGAGGTAGATCATGCCGGTGATCTTGACGGTCTCGATCACGGCCTTCTTGACCATGTCCCAGCTGAGCCGCCGGTAGGCCGCTGCCAGCAGGAACATGCCCAGAGTTCCGGTTGCCGCCGCCTCGCTGGGCGTGGCGATCCCCAACAGGATCACCCCGATGACCAGAAACACGATGACGCCGATCGGCAGGATGTACTTGGCTGTGTTGATGAGCTTGGTGGACAACGGCGCAGCCGCCACCTCGTAGGAGGGCGCCACGGTTGGTTGAATCTTGCACCTCAGGATGATGTACAGCGCATAGAGCAGGGCCATCAGCAAACCGGGAAGGACGATGGCGATCAGGAGCTTGCCGATGGAAACCCCCGCCAGGGCGCCTATGAACACGGCCATGGCGCTGGGGGGAATCATGATGGCCAGGCCTCCACTGCCCAGGATCGGTCCGAGGCTCATGGGCTTGCCGTAACCCCGTCGTTCCATCTCTGGCACCAGGGTCGAACCCAGCATGGCCACGCTCCCCATAGTGGCGCCGGTCAACATCGAGAACAGAACCCCGGCCACCACGGCCAGCAGACCCAGGCGTCCGGGCACCCGACCCATCCAGCTGTCCAGGGTGTCGATCATTTTCGGGGCCAGTCCCGATCGGAACATCACCTCGCCCATCAGGATGAACAGGGGCAGCGGCATCAGCACGAAGGTCGCCAGGCTGCTGTAGATGTTCAGGGTGAGCTGCCTGAGACCTGCGACCCCTCCCAGGAAGAAGTATGCGCCGATCAGGGAGATAAAGAAGAAGCTGAACGCCACGGGCAGTCCCGACATGATGACGACCACGAAACTGCCGATGAGCACCAAGAGCACCCAATACCAGTCCACCCGTGTTCACCCCTGTTGCGGTAACGTCACTCGCGCATTCGGGCCGAGTCCGCTGACTATTCCGATCTGCTCGCCCGCACCAGTCCCCGGACCCTTCTGAGGAATTGCAGAAACATCAGCAGGAAGCCCACTGGAATGATCAGCAGAAGCGGTGCCTTCGGCGCCCGGAGCACGCTGGCTTGCACGACTCCTCGTACGAAGTGGTCCCACACGACTTGGCTGCCGAACCAGACCATGGTCAGACAGATCAGAGCCCCAAGCGAGGAGGTGACGATGCCCAGAACGGCCCGGGGCTTGGGCTTCAGTCTGGCCGAGACCATGTCCATGGTGACATGTGCCTCCTTTCTCAGGACCCAGGCAGCGGCGAGAAAGGTCATCCAGACCTGGCACCACTCCACGACCTCGAGCACCCAGGAGGTCGGCCGCTGCAGGAGGTACCTCATGACGACTTCGAGTATCACAGCGCCCATCGTGAACAGGATGACCAGGGCAGCTGCGCCGCCGCCCAAGGTCATCACGAAGTCTAGAGGGGCCCCCTTCCTTCTAATGGGGTTCACAAGACACTCCATCGAGACGGCTCAGTCATCCGAGCCGTCGGCGACACGGATTCAGTCGTTCAACATCGCTCTGAACTTGCTCACGAGGGCCGGATCGACGTCCCTCTCGATCTCCGCCCACTTGGCCCCCAGGGCAACCTCCTGGAACCTCTCGGCATCGCTTGGGGAGAACTCCACGATCTCCATCCCTTCCTCCAGCAGCTTCTGGCGTATGTCTTCCGCCGCGGTCCTCAGAAGATCCACCGACTCCACCTCCAGCTCGACCATGATGTCGGTCAGCATGGTCTGGAGGTGCGCAGGCAGCCGGTTCCAGCTGTCCAGGTTCATGAGCATCGCCGTCAGAGCCGAACAGAGCGAATACGGCACCCAACAGCTGGTCACCTCGTACAGGCTGTCGGTATAGTGACTGGCCAGTACCCCCGCGACGCCATCCACTACGCCCCGCTCCAGAGCGCTGTATTTCTCCGCCATCGGCACCCGGACCCCGCTGCCTCCCCAGGCCTGGATCGAGGCCAGATTGGTCGGGCCGGCGGCGAATTTCAGACCGGCCAGTTGCTCGGGCCTGCTGATCTTTTTTTTCAGGAAGAGGTAGCTGCCGTCCTCGTAAGCCGCGAAGCTTCCCAGGTACATCATGTTGGCGCCCTTGTGCGTCTCCACCAGGAACTCGTGCGCCCCTGTGCGGCGCCACTCGGGCGGGTCGAGGTTACCAAGGTTCATTCCCCCCACGATCGGGAGGATGCCGACGTAGGCAGCTGGAAAAATGATCAAGAGGTCGAAGACTCCGGTTCTCAGCGCTTCCGGCTGATCGTAGAGGGCGGCAACCTCCGTGGCCCCGAGATACTTGATCTCGAGCTCGCCCTTTGCCTGTTCGTTGACCCGCTGCATGAACTTTTCCAGCGGAACGGCGTTGTTGTGGCTCAGGGGCCCAAACGACACTGCCCTCAAAACGACGGGCTCGGCGCCGGTGCCCGCGGCTTCTTCCTGCCCCGCCGCAACGGCCAGCGGTGCCGACGCCGCCAGGATCAGGCAGCCGGCAACGATAGTGGCAATCGATTTCCTCAGATTCACGGTGTCCTCCCTTTCCAGACATGGATCGTTTGCGATGCGGCTACTCGGTGGCTGCTTGGATCGCTCGATGGACCCTCTGGACTACGTCCCGCAAGGCCCACCCGACCGTCCTCCCGTTCAGAGACTCTAACCCATGGTCAGGGAGCCGTCAATCCGAGGTCGAGGGACATGGTGGGGCAGGCGCCGGATTCTCCGCCTCAGCGCGGCTCGAGCTCCGACATGGTTGCCGGCATTTCGTGCCGGGTGTTGACCTGCTGCGCGTCCGTGACCAGGTCGAAGCAGGACAGGATGAGCTTCCCCTTCCAGATGATCGGCTCTCCGGGCTGGTCGAGCTCGCCGTGCAGCCCGTCCGTGTCGGGGCTCTGCGCGATGCGGGTCACCTTCCCGCTGGGGGCCACCTTGGCCACCGCGTTGGCGCAGAAATCGGCGATGAACAGGTTGCCCTCCGCGTCGAGGATCATCCCGTCGGTGGACTTGAGCTGAGCGGGGTCCTTGGCCCAGACCTTGTTCGCCCGCACCGAGCCATCGTCGTTGAAGGTGATCTTGTGCACGGCGCCGTCGCCGAAGTTCCCGACGTACAGGTTTCCCGCCTTGTCGAACTCGATCCCATCCACGCCGTACTGGATGTCCCTGTTGTACGTGATGAAGGTGGTCAGGATGTTCCGGTCCTCCAGGGTGTTGGTGATCTCGATACCCTCCGCGTCCAGCGGAAAGCGGTACACGCAGCTGACCAGCAGCCCCGATGGGTCCTTCACCCTGGAGAGCATGCTGTGCGTCACGTACACGTGGTTCCCGTGGACGCGCAGCCCGTTGGGGTGTTCCATGCTGCGGGCGACCACCGTGGTCTTGACCACCTTTCCATCCCGGATCCGCAGTCTCAGAATCCGTCCCTTGAAGATCAGCTCGGGAGCGCCCGACCAGCCCTGGTTGTCGACAACGTACAGGTCCCAATCGGGGCCGAAGCCGATGCCCATGGGAAAGGCGTGCCCGGTCTCCTCCAGCACCGGCACGTCGAACCACTTGCGGATTTCCTTCTTCTCGTCGATCTTGAGGATGCACCCGGGCTTCGAAAGATCGGCGTAGTTGGGACAGGCCAGGATCAGGTTCCCCTCCTCGTCGATGGCCATCCCGTCCGGAGTACAGACGTAGTCCGGGAGAATGGCGAACAGTCTCGGTTCCTGCATGTCGGATCGCTCCTCTTCGTCAGGATATTGCGGCGCCCAGAATCTAGAAACGCAGCAGGGTCTTGAGGGCCCCCGGCCCCGTAGTGGCCTCCAGCGCCCGGTCGATCTGGCGCAGCGGGAATTCCGCCGTGATGAAGTTTTCGTGAGACAGCTTGCCCTCCCGGATCCATTCGACCAGCGGCTCCTGAGCCGCCGCCTCGGCGATTCGGGTGGGCCATTGGTGCATGAACAGGGTGAAGTTGTACGGCCCCGAATCCTTGGAGATGGTGAGCGTCGACGCACTCACCACCCCGTAGACGCAGATCGAACCGGCCATCCGGATCAGGGGAAGCCCCGCGTTGATGATTTCCTCCCTCCCGACCGCATCCACGACTGCATCGAGCGGCTTGCCGCGCCGAGCCGTCAGATCCTGGAGCTCCCGCGAGTCGGGCGCGAAGGTCGCGTCGGCGCCCAGCGCCTCCGCCCGCTCTCTCTTCAGGGGGAGTGGATCGACCACCCCGACCCATCCCAGGCCCAGCAATCGGGCGAACCGGCAGAAGCTCAGGCCGACGGGCCCGGCTCCGAACACGAGAATGTCGTCCCCCGGTTTGAGCTGGAAATCGCTGAACCCTGCATAGACTTCCCGCCAGGTACACAGAAGGCAGGCGCTCTCCAGGGGGATGTCGGCGGGTACCTTCTTCATGATCTGGAACACGTCGACCCAGCCGTGGGCTTGGTCGGCCACCCCGTCCGCGGCCATGGCGGCATGATCGGTGGCGACCACGAACTCGCTGAACCCACCCCATCCGGATGAATACCGCGGATCCGTCGGCTTGAGCAGCAGCCCGCCGATTACGTGGTCCCCTGGCTCAAAGCTCCGCACCTTGTCGCCGACGGATTCGACCACGCCGGCAGACTCATGCCCGAGGAGCAGGGGGTACTGTTCCGGGCCAATCCCCGGAAAGTGGCCGCCCACGAGCTTGCGGTCCGTGGCGTTGCAGATCATGGCCACCGCGTTCCGCACGACCGCTTCATAGGGCCCGGGCTCCGGCCTCGGGATCTCCACGATCGCCACTTTCCCCGGCACATCCACTGCTATCGAAAACATGCTCCGCTCCTCCTCTCCTGCGCCCTTTCGCCCCTGCGGGCCGCTACAGTATGGTGTAGCCTCCGTCGACGATGAGATTGTGCCCCGTGATGTAGGAGGCAAGATCGGATACGAGGAAGAGAACCGGGCCGCACATCTCACGCACTTCCGCCAGACGGCCCATGGGAATGAGCTTCTTCCAGGTTTCGATCATGTCCAGGATTTCTTCCCGTTTGTTCATCTCCGTGAGAGTGTAGCCGGGGCTGACCACGTTGACCCGGATCCCGCTCCGGGCGTATTCGAAGGCCAGGGACCTCGAGAGCATGATCAGCCCCGCCTTCGAGGTGTTGTAGTGAGCCTGCAGCTGCGGCGTGTTGACCGCCACCCCCGAGATGGAAGCGATATTGACGATGCTTCCCCCCCGAGCGCTCATGAGCGGGATCTCCCGCTTGCAGCAGCGGTACACCCCCTTGAGATTCGTCTCGAAGACGTTGTCCCAGTCGCTGTCCTGCATCGAAAGGAAGTCCACGTTGGAGGCGACTCCCGCGTTGTTCACGGCGATGTCGAGAGCGCCGAACTCCCTCTCCAGGGTGTCGAAGGCCTCGGTCACGCTGTCCGCGGAGCGGACGTCGATACCGAGCGGAAAGCAGCGCACCCCGTGCTTCGCCTCGAGGCTTCGAGCCGCTTCGGAGGCACCCTCGAGGTGCCTCGCTCCGATCGCCACCTCGACTCCCTCGGAAGCCAGGGCCTCTGCGATGCCAAACCCGATTCCCCGGGACGCTCCCGTGACCACGGCTTTCTTGCCCGAAAGACCAAATCTGTACTCCATGGCTCCTCCCAACGATCAACCCTCGGCTTCAATACCCTCGAAGAGGCGGGACAGTCCCGCCAGCTCGAGGTCTGTGAAGTCCCGGATGATCATGTCCGCATCCGTGATCTGCTCCACCGGCAGGGTCGTGGCCACGGCGACCACCTTCGCTCCGCAAGCCCGCGCCGCCGCGAGGCCCAGCCTGGAGTCCTCGAACACGACGCAGCGCTCCGGCTCCCGTCCCAGCAGAGCAGCCGCCTTGCGGAAGATCTCCGGGTCCGGCTTGCCGCGCCTCACCATGGTCGCGTCGACGATCACAGGAAAGAACTCCCGGGTCCCCGTTCCGGCCAGCACCATCTCGATGTTCTCCGGCTCAGCCGAGGTGGCCAATGCCATGGGAACCCCCGCCGAGTCGAGCTCGCGCAGGAGGCGCAGAAGCCCGGGAGCGGGCGCGACCTCCCCCCGGTACAGCGAACGGTACACAGACTCTTTGCGGTCGTTGAGCTCCCGCACCCCGACAGGGGAAATTCCCTCACCGTAGATCGCCTTGGCCGTCTCCTGGGGGGTCTTCCCGTTGAGGCTGTGATCGTACTCCTCCCGCGTCAGGGTGATGCCCCGCGAGCGCAGGATCTGGCGCCATGCCCTGTAGTGGAACGAAGCGTTGTCGACGAGCACCCCGTCCATGTCGAAGATCGCCCCGAAGATCCCCCGCGGCCCGGCCATCTCAGTACCAGCCTTCTCGGTACACGCCTTCTCTACAGAAGACGGTTGCCCCCGCAGTAGACCTCTTCCACCATGACCACCGCGGCCGCCCGGCCCGGGTGCTTGGTCGGGTTCCAGCACTTCATCGCGTCGTAGATCGGACCGTTGGTGTGATACTCGATCCCACCCTTGATCTGGTAGGACTTCTTCTGGCGGGTGATGAACAGCACGGCCCCTCGCGATCCGGCCTCGATGTTCCGGAGGGACTTGTTGAAATAGTTGTCCGCGACGACGATCCTGTCGTCGCCGTACAGGTTGACACAGCTGGCGTAGATCGCGTTCGGAACCCCCTCGGGATCCACGGTCGCGAAGACAGCGGCACCGTCCCGATCGTTCCAGGCCGCCTTGACCTCTTCCGGGAGACTCGGCATGGGTTCTGTTCTCCTTTCCTCTAGCGTGCCGGCGTTCTCATGATACGCAGTACACCGGCTCAGCTCAACGTGCGTTCGAGAAACAGCTCCTCGGCGGCGTTGGTCCACACCGACCCGCCCTCGAGCGCCTCGTACACATCCGGCAGGACCGTCTTGAGCTCCGGGAGCCCGGTCAGGGGGAAATCCTCGACCAGGGGATAGACCACGATCTTGCCCGGATAGGTCGCGTTCTGCATGGCCCGGATACCCTCCGCGATCTGGCGCATGCCACAGACCGCGGCCACGGAGCGCTGCGGCTGCAGCTCCCCTCGCTGGTACCGCTCCACGATGGCGACCTGGTCGCCCAGCTTCGAGCCGCTGTGTCCCACGTAGCGCACCTGGCGGGGGCCATAGATCAGAAACGGGTCGACCTGGGCGATCGTCCCGCGTTTCAGGCCCGCGAAGATGTTGACCACCCCGGCGGTCCCGACCCACTGCGAGATCTCGACGATGGCCTCGGGGGAAGGCGCCATGACCTCCACGTCGTCCAGTCCTCCGCGCTGATCCGCGTCGCGCATGAGCTTCTCGTATCGTGCCCTGTCGCTTGCCGGGCTCGCGGTGTAGAGCTCCACCTGGTGCTCGCCGGCGTACTGCGAGAAGGAACCTCGCAGATCCGCCAGCCTCGTTTCGTGAATGCCCGTGCCGATGATGACCGCGGGCTTCTCCGCGCTTTCGATCGCCCGCTGGACGTGCATCCGCCCCATCGGCCCGCTCGCCCCGAGCACCAGCGTCGTGCCGCCCGGTTTGAGGTTGCAGCGCACGGGGGTCTCCCGGTAGGCCGCGTCCAGATCGAGAGAGGTGGTCCCCACGTAGAGGACATGGTCGTAGTGCACGCGCCCCACGTCCATCATCACGGGCCCGGACATCGGCCCCTCTCTCGTCATGGCCAGGATACCCTCGTTCGCCATCAGGGCCGAAGCTCCGTTGACCTGCTCCGGGCTTCCATCCAGAACGATGATGTCGTGGAAAGTAGTGCCCGAAGCCTCGACGTCCTTCCTGCTCTGGCTGCGAATCGGAACGTCGTCCTTGCGGCACAGATCCGCCAGCCTGCTCTCCAGGTCCTTCGGCACATCCGTCAGCACGACCAGTGCGGGCTTGCCGGCCGGATCCCAGATCTTGCCGATCCTGTACCCCTGCCGGCTGTGCTCGTTTCCGAAGAACCAGACGTTGCCGCCCTGCTTGAGCTCGGTCCTGTAGACCATCCGATAGGAGGCCTCCACGCACGCCCAGGGTTCACTCAGGGCCGCCCCCGCATAGGACATGTCCTCCGGAATCGGGATCAGGTAGCTGCCCTCGTCACCCCGCAGCACCACCTTGCCCATGACGCCGTACTGCCGGTAGGCTCCATCGATACCGAAGCTGTAGGGGATGCTCTTGCCCCCGTACCAAGTGTCCGGCTGGATCACGAAACGGTCGCCCACGTGGTACTGGTCACGCAGCTTTTCCCCCACCCGGATCACCGTCATGGATGTCTCGTGACCCGGGACGACCGGGTTCGCGGCCAGATCGCGGCCGATCAGCCTCGGATGCTGATCACCGAAGACGATCTCTTTGACGTCGGTGAAGCACAATCCCACGGCATCGTGCCGGATCAAGAGCTCATCCGGCCCGTTCTCCGGCAGGTTGCGTTCGACCGGCTGCCCGTTCAGCCCCAGCTTGTCCACCCCGGCCCCGTACAAGGGCCATTCGAGGGACCTCGTCGGCATCCCGTCTTGCACTTTTCGGTATCGTTGGTATCTGCTCGCTCCCATTCTGTTGTACCTCACTGTTGTCTCTCATGTGCGGGGATGCACGTTCCCGCGCCGGCGCCGCCGCAGCTACACCAGCTTCTTGAGCTCGGCCAGCCCCGATTTCTTGAAGGCCTCCGTCTCCATGCTCAGGGTGTCGGGATTCAAGCCGAAATGCAGGGAGAAATAATAGCCGAGAAGCCAGAACGGAGCACAGTACAGGACCGGCGTGAGGATCTCGGGGATCCCCTTCGGCATCCCGATCCCCACGTCCCCCGCCTCGAGGGCCCCGCTTGCCTCGGGAGCGACCATCAGGACCTTCGCCCCGATCCTCCGTGCGGCCTTCGCGAACTCGGCGATCTTCTCCTGGAACGGTCCGGGGGCGGCGATCGCCACCAGGCACTGTCCCTCGGCCAGGGATTGTACCGGTCCGTGCATGTACTCCTCCACCTCGTAGCCGGCGGCCGGCCTGCCGGTTCCCTGCGTCAGCCCCATGGCCGCTTCGTGGGCCGTGGAGAGATTGGGTCCCGCGCTGACCACAGAATACGCCGTGACGTCGACAAACTCCGCCACGAGACTCTTGGCCCGGGCGGCGAATCCTTTCACGAACTCCGTCATGATCCCCGGAAGCTTGCGGAGCACCGGGAGGTACTCCGCGGCCGCCCCCGTCGAACCGCTTTCCTGCGCACAGGCCACTGCCAGCAGGAGAGTTCTGTAGATGGCCGAGCTGTACGACCTGGTGGAAGGCATCTCCCTCTTGGCGCCGTCCTGCCCGATCAACAGGCTGTGGCAGGCTCTGGCGGTGGCTGAATCCTCCACATCGGTCACGCCGATGGTATACACCCCCCGCTCCTTGGCCGCCTCGATAAGGCTCGCGTCCCCTGGGGACTTTCCGGAATGCGTGTTCAGCATGAGCGCCGCGCTGCCGTCGAAATGGGGCGGGGGGTAACTCCTGAGCTCGGCAGCGACCCAGGTGGAACAGGGGATGGCGGCGATTCGATGCAGCGCGTGACTCTGCGCCAGGGTCGCCAGATGCGAGGACCCGGTGCCGGCCAGAAAGACGTGGGTCGGCTTTCGTTCGACCAGGACCTCCGCCACCTCCTCGATCCTGCCCTGTTGTCTGTCCTGCTGCCAGGAGGCGAGCACCTCTCCGCAGCTCGTGATCGTTTCGTAGATCCAGAAAGGATGTTGGGTTCGTGTGTTTTCCATGTGCAGGTTTCCCCTGTGAGTCCTCGTATTCGCTCGCGCCATCGGGCCTGCGGCCCCAGGCACTAGCCGTAGACCTTCTTGTACATCCCCTTCAGGAATGCCAGCCCCTCGCTGGCCAGCTGCTCCGGGGAATCGGCGAGGCGCCTCCAGATCGAGCCCATGCGGGACAACTCCTCGTTGGTCGGGTCGAAGGACTCGATGGTCAGGCACCCGTCGTAGTTGATGGACTTGAGCGCCGTGAACAACTCGACCCACGGTACCAGGCCCGAACCCGGGATGCCCCGATGGTTCTCGTTGGCATGCACATACCCAACGTAGGGTCCGGCCTCCTGCACGGCTCGGGTAATGTTGCTCTCTTCCCGGATCATGTGGAAGCTGTCGAGAAGGACCTTCACGTTCGGCAGGCCGACGGCCTTGACGAATTCGACCGCGTCGCCGGCGGTATTGATGAAATGGGACTCGAACCTGTTCAGGGCTTCGATCCCGAGCACAAGCTCCGAGCTCTTGTGGGCATGCTCGGCCACCTCGCGGAAGCAATCCGCGCCCCACTTCCATTCGTCCTCGCTGCGCATCTTGCCGGTGGTGTACCCCCAGGCGCAGTAGATTACGCCGCCGAAGATCTTGGCCCCGGCCTCGTTGCTCAGGTCCACCAGCTTCTTGGTGAAGTCGACGGCGTTTCGCCGCACCGACTTGTCGGGAGAGATCATGTTGTAGTGCGGCGGCATGCCGTAGGCGATGTTGATGTCCAGGCCCAGGTCCTTGGCCATGCTTCGCACCTTCTTGGCCGGAAATCCGTCGTAGTCGAACGGCGGCATCTCCAGAGTGTCGAAGCCCAGCTTCTTGGCCTTCTCGAGAAGCGCCAGGTCCTTCTCGACGAACGACTCACTGAACAGAATCGAATGTACACCGAACTTCATCTTGCGCTACCTCCTGCGTTTGATTTTTCTCAGCTTTCCCACACCGGCTCCATGCTGCTCAACACCCGCTCATACCGCCGCGCCGGCTCTTCGTAGAGCCTGTGCGTGTTCGGATCAGGGTCCAACCGTTCCTGTTCCACGGCGAAGCGCCGCGCCGCCCCCTTGAGGTCCGTGACGGCTCCAACCGCGTGTCCGGCCAGGAGGGCTGAACCCACGGTGGCGGATTCGGCCCTTCGCATTTCCACGTAGGGGACCCCGAGCACGTCGGACTTCAGCTGGTTCCACACTCTGTTCCGGGCGCCGCCTCCGGCGGCCCGTACCGACAGGATCTCCAGCCCCGGGTAGAGGGCCTGCAGCCGCCTCCAGGCACCGTAGTGGTCGTACGCGATCGATTCGAGGATCGCTCTGTACATGTGAATGCGCGTATGGGTCCAGCTCAGCCCGACCCAGGCGCCCCTGGCAGCGGGCCGGTTCGGGCAGGCCCTGCCGCCGAAATGGGGGACGAAGAACAGTGACTCGCACCCTGGAGCAACCGTCGAGATCTCCTGGTCCAGATCCACCCCCGGCTCGCACGGGCCGAACTGCTCCCGAAACCAGCGCAGCACGACCCCCCCGCCGCTCACGTAGCTGAGGGGGTAGTACAGGTCGGGAAACACGGAGTTCATGGTCACGATCTTCCTGTGCTCCACATCCGGGACGTACTGGTCGGTGCAGACCGCGAACACGGAGGTGCTGCCGGCCACATCGATCGCCATGCCGGGCTCGACGATCCCGGCACCGAGAAACCCTGCCGGCTGATCGCCGGCCCCGGCCACGATCGGAGTCCCCGCCGGAAGCCCGCAGACCCGCGCATGCTCCTCCGCCAGGCCCCCGATCACCGCCCAGGGCTCGGTGACGGCGGGCAGCTTGTCCAGATCGCAATCCAGGGCCGCGCACAGCTCCTCCGACCAGACACGCCGCTGGATATCGGCCAGGCCGGAGCAGAACAGGCTCGTGTGATCGATGCGTGCCTCTTCGGCCTTCAGCCCGGCCATGGTTCCGCCCACGTAGGCGGCAAGGGTGAGGAACTTGCGGATCCGGCGATACAGGCTCTGCGCCTCGTGTTTCCACCAGAGGATCTTCTGCGCGTGGCTCCAGATCCCGGAGGACAAGCCGAAGATCGCCTCCCCGCAGCGCTCCTCGATCTCGGCGCTGTAACGTTGACTGCGCGTGTCCAGGACGAGGTCGTACGGGGTCAAGGCCTCGAAGCCGGCACCGATCCCGATGATCCCGCCCATTTGGCTGTCCAACCCCACCGCCAGCACCCGCGCGGGATCGATGCTTGCCTCCTCGAGGACCCCGCGGATGCACGCCAGGGTTCCCGCCAGGTACTCCCCCGGATCCTGATCCATCCGGCCGGAACCGGACCGCCGGATCGTGACCTCCCGGCAACCCTCTCCCACCACTTGGATCGAAAGGTCCACGAGCGCCGCCTTGATGGTGCTGGTACCCAGGTCGACGCCAATCAGGTACTCAGGCATGACGCTCCTCGGTAGGCGCGTCCGCGGGAATCTGGACCACCACCTTGGTGGGCTTCTCGCGCTTGACGAGATCGAAAGCCCGCTGATACTCGCTCCACGGGAAGACGTGGCTCAGCCATCTGGAGAGATCGATCCTTCCCTCCTCGACGTACCGCAGGAGCTCTTCGTGGGCTTCCGCCTCCAGAACCGGCGAGCGGAAGACCCGCGGGTCCGACTCACAGGCCGGATCATAAGGCTCGTCGTCCGCGGGCATCCCGTAGAGGTGAACCCTGCCGCTGTCCTTGGTGATGCTCAGGCAGTGCTCGAGCGCCTGGTTGGATCCCACCGCCTCGATCGCCCGGTCGAAACCTCCGCTGTCCAGGATGCGCCGGACCTCGGCGGGAAGCTCCTCCCCGGCGACGTAGGCGTCCGCCCCCAGCTCCTCGAACAGGCTCGCCCACTTGGGACGGCGCCCGAACACCACGACCGGCGCGACTCCCAGGAACTTGGCCCACATGGTCATGGACTGCCCGGCGGGACCCGTGCCGACGATCGCCAGGGAATGCCCGGGGTGGATGTCGGTCTTCCGGACGTAGTTCAGGTTCTCCTTGAGCACGACCATGGCCGCGGCCTGCTCGGGGGGAATCGAGAGCGGAACCTTCTGCTGGGCATGAGGAAACGCCCCGTACGGGATCCCCTTCTGTGCCCACACGTCCGTGACCACGGATTTCTGCGCAAAGCCCCCCCACCGGCTCGAAGCCCCGGGGATGGAGATGTCCTTGTCGTACAGCCGCCCCCGGAGGACCCGATCGCCCTCGGCGAAGTTGCGGACCTTCTCCCCGGTCTTGATGACGATTCCGGCGGACTCGTGGCCCAGCAGGATCGGAAAGGAACCCTTCTTGAAGCGTCCCTCGATGACCTTCCAGTCCGTGCTGTTGCAGATTCCGCAGGCCTCCACCTGGACGAGAGCGTCGTAGTCTCCCAGCTGCGGCTCCTCCAGCTCGAGCACTCCCAGGTGGTTCGGCGACAGCACGAACAGGCCCTTCATCACGGACTCCAGCCTCCAGATCACAGATGGCCGATATGCCCCGGGCCTCGATAGCCCGTGCGGAACGGGAGCTTGTACGGCTCTTCGTAGGGGCGGAACGGGACCATGGCGGCGATCCCCTGGATCTCCTCCAGGATGGACTGCGGCAGCGGCCCGGCCTCCAAGGTTCGGACGTTCTGCTCCAGCTCCTCCACCGACTTGACCCCCGTGAGCACGGTGGAGATTGCCGGATTGGAGAGGACGAACCGCAGGCCGAGCTCCGGGAGAGGGATGTCCACGTCCTTCACGAGCCTGTAGAGCCGGCGGAACTGCTCGCGCCTCGGCTTGGACAGCCACCGCGCTCCGTGCTCGATCTCGTCGACGTAGCACTCCGCCAGTGCGCCGTGCTGGAGCGGCGAGCCGACCACGATGCCCATACCCTTCTTGCTGGCCGCGGGAATGACCGAGATCGCCGCCTCCTGCCACAGCAGACTGTAGTTGAAGGCAGTGAGCACCACGTCGTACTCCGTCTTTTCGATGATCGCGGCCATCTCGTGGGCCGTGGTCCCGGCCAGACCGGTGAACCCGACCAGCTTCTCACCCTTCAGCTCTTCGAGAAGCTCGGTCACGGGCCCGTGAAAGTTCTCCCAGTCGGGAAACCACTCATACTGTCGCGGTCTGTCGGCCTCGTGAATGAACAGAATGTCGATTCGCTCCCGGTTCAGAAGGCGGAGGCTTTCCTCGAAGCTCCGGCGCAGGGCTGCCCGGTCCTGGGGATCGAAGGGCTTGGGCTTGCCCCCGAACTTCGTGGAGACGATGCACGGCTTGCCCACGGCCGCCAGGGCCTTGCCCAGCACCTCCTCGCTGGCCCCGTAGGCCGGCGCGGTATCCACGTAGTTGATGCCGAGCTCCAGGCAGCGGCCCACGATGCGGCAGGCCGCCTCCACGTCCTTACGCTCCGCGGATTGGAACATCCCGCCGCCCAGGGCGAGCTCGCTCACCTCCAATCCCGTCTTTCCCAGCTTTCGGTAGTTCATCTCGTGGTTTGCCTCACCCTCAGTCCCTGTCGTTCAGGTAGTCCAGGCTGGCGGCGTACTCGCGGAACAGCCCGGAGGTGTGATCGCGCAGCTTCCGGTACAGCTGCTTCTGAGCGTCGTAGAACCTGCGGTACCGGGCTTGGGGCTCGAAGACCCGCTGTTCCCGCACCACCTGCTCCATGCCTTCGTGGACGGAACCCCAGACCGAAGCCCCCGCGCCGGCCAGAACCGCCGCTCCCAGCACGGCGGCTTCGCTGTCCTGCATTCTCACCACGGTCCTGCCCAGCATGTCGGCCCGCAGCTGCAGCCGGTAGTCCGAATTGGACCCTCCGCCCACGCAGCGTATCTCGCTGATCGGGACGCCGAGCTCTTCCAGCCGATCGAGATTGACCGAAACCTCGTGCACGATCCCCTGGTGGATCCCCCGCAGCAGGTCGTCCCTGCGGATGCCCAGGTCCAGGCCCATGAGGATTCCCCGGGCGAAAGGATCCATGCTCGGGGTCCCGCTGCCGGCCAGGTAGGGCAGGAAGAGCAGGCGGGAGGGCGGGGGCTCCCGGTCAGACGGCCTGCCGTCGCGCCCGGAGTCGGGGTCTCCGGAAGCGTCTTCGGCTCCGAGCTCCCGACTGAACCACTGCACGGTCGAGCCCGCGCTCAGGACCAGGGCCATGATCAGGTACTTGCCGCTGATCACGTGACAGTTGACCGAGTAGTGGCCCTCCAGCAGCCCCCCCCGCAACTCGTCGGTCAGGACGCTTCGGTCGACGGTGAAGCTCAAGGCCTCCACCGTACCCAGCGAGTCTTCGGCGATCCCCTGCCCGACCGCCTTGGTGCCCAGGGCGCTGCAGGCCTGGTCCATGCCCCCGGAAACCACCTTGACCCCCCGGGGGAGGCCCAACGACGAAGCTACGGAGTCCGAAACCGCCCCGATCACCACCCCGGAAGGCACGGCCGCGGCGAAGGAGCCCTCGCCCAGGCCCACCGCGGCCAGCATCTCCTCGGACCACCGCAGTTTCTGGATGTCAAAGGCCATGGTCCTGCAGGCGTTGCAGTGGCTGGTAGTGGGGGGCAGACCCAGGCGCGAGACGGCGAACTCCTCGGCGCAAAGAAAATGGGCGGCCCTGGAAAAGATCTCCGGCTCGTGGTTCTTGAGCCAGAGTACCTTCGTGATCGTGTTGATCGGATGGGGAGGCATTCCCGTGATGTCGTAGATCCGCCGGTAGCCCAGCTCCCGGCTCAGGGTGTCGGCTTCGCGGGCCGAGCGGGCGTCCGAAGCGAGAATGAAGTTCCCCACCGGTGCCCCTCGAGCGTCCACGGGCACGAAGCTGTCCCCCATGGTCGCGATGCTCAAGACCGACACGGGGTCCTGCGCCGTCGCGGATGCCGCCTCGCGGATCACCTGCTCCACCGACTCCCAGAGGACCGCAGGATCGAGCTCCAGGCAGCCCGGGGCCGGGCAGGACATGGGATAGCTTCTCTGGGCGTGGCCGAGTTTGTTTCCCTGTTCGTCGATGACGATCGCCTTGCTGCCGCTCGTCCCGATGTCGATGCCAAGTACGCTCATTCTGCTCTCAGGTCTGCGGTGCCGTCTACTTGATCGTGATCACCTTGGAACGGTCGAAGGTAATGGCGACAGCGATGATGATGAGAACGCCGAGGAAGGACTGCTGCGCGTACACGTCGATCCCTACCACCGTCATCCCGTTCTTGAAGACGCTCATGATCAACGCTCCGACGATGGTGTTGAGCACCCCGCCGGCCCCCCCGGTAATCGCCGTTCCGCCCACGACGACGACGGCTATCGACTCCAGGACGTACAGGTCGCCGAAGATCGCCGACCCGCTGTACAGATTGCTCGCCAGGATGATCCCCGCCACGCCGGCCCCGAAACCGGACAGCACGAACGCCACGGTCTTCGAAAGCTGGACGTTGATCCCCGACATCCATGACATCTTTTCGTTGCTGCCGATCGCCTGGATGGTCCTGCCGAGGTAGGTGTACCGCTGGATCACGAAGAACACAGCCGCAACTCCCAGGGCGATGATCCAGCCGTTGCTGATCCCCAGCGGGCTCCCGTTGACCACGTCCAGGAAATCGAAGTGCCGCGACGGCACCGAGATCGGCGCTTCGTGCAGGAGATAGGTGAGGCTCACGAAGATCCCGCCGGTGCCCAAGGTGCACACGAACGAGGGAATCCGCGCCTTGGTGAACAACACTCCGTTCACGAGGCCCGCCGTGCAGGCCACGAGAATCGCGATCACGAAGGAGAAGTAGCCGAAGGTCTCCAGGCCGAGGAGGTACACCACCGAAGTCAGGGAAATGATCCCTCCGACCGACAGGTCGATGCCGCCCGTCATGATCACGAACGCCTGACCCAGTCCGACGGTAAGGAGGATCGCGGTCACGTTTCCGATGATCTTGAGGTTGTACACGGACAGGAAGGTCTTGCTCCCGATGACAAACAGGAGGACGAAGATCAGCAGCAGCGCCAGGGATATGTAGATGGCCGGGATCCTGCGCAACAAGCCGCCTGCGATCTTGTTCTTGGACTCCGGTTCCGCCGGGGCCGCCCCGTTTTGCTGGTCACCCATTCTGGTATTCAAAGCCACCCTCAACCTCCACGTCGATCCTGCTCTGGCGGGTTCCGGGACTCAAACGATGTACTGGATGATGTCGACGGGCGCCGGCTTCGCGTTCGCGGGACAGTCGACTTGGCCGGTGATCTGGCCGTCCCTCATCAACAGCATCCTGTTGCACAGACCGATATCCTCCTCGAGGGTGTCGGACATCAGGATGATCGCCATCCCATGAGCGGCGAGCTCGCGGATCCTTCGATAGATCTCTTCCTTGGCGCCCACGTCGATCCCCCGGGTGGGATGGTCTAGAATCAGGAGCTCGACGTCCGTTGCCAGCCATTTGGCGAGCACGGTTTTTTGCTGATTGCCCCCGCTCAGGTTCACGCAGGGCGTGCGAAGCGAAGGGGTCTTGATCCGATTCTGCTCCACCCAGTGGACCCCCTCTTGGCGCTCCTTCCTGAGGTTGAGCAGTCCACCCTTGGCCAGGCCCTTGAGGATGATCAAGGTGATGTTCGACAGCACGTCCATCTGGAGGGCTAGCCCTTCCTCCCGCCGGTCGGAAGGGATGTAGCCGATTCCGGCCTTGATCGCATCCTGCGGTCCGCCGATCTTGACCTGCCGGCCCTTGACGCGGATGGTCCCGCTGTCGGCCTTCGAGACTCCGGCAATACAGCGGCAGACCTCTTCCTTGCCGGAGCCCAGCACCCCAACCAGACTGACGATTTCTCCCCGGCGGACCGCGAAGCTCACCGAGGAAAACGAGCCGGCCTTCTCGAGCCCTTCGACCTGGAGTTCCTCTTCCTCCTCCGGCTGGCGCTGCTCGGATTCCTTGTAGTATTCCTCAGCCAGCTCGTGCCCGACCATCAGCCGCTGCACCTTCCGGATCTCTGCCTCCTCCCGGCGCAGCTCTGCCATGTTCCGGCCGTCCTTGAGAATGACGATGCGGTCCGACAGCTCCAGCACCTCCTCCAGTCGATGGGAGATAAAGATAATCGAACACTCCTTCTTCAGCACCTTGAGGATTTCGAAGAGCCGGTCGATCTCGTCGGAGGTCAGGACCGTGGTTGGCTCATCCAGGATCAGGACCGGATTCTCGACACCCGAGATATTCGACAGCCAGATCAGCCGCACGATTTCGACCATCTGGCGGGAGGCCTGAGGAAGGTCCCGAACGTAGGCGCGCGGGCTGACCTCCACCTTCACCTTGGCCAGCTGCTTCTCCGCTTCGGCAAGCATCTCCTGAATCACGAGCATGCCGTGGCGCTTGAAGGTCCGCTCCTGGCAGAGGAACAGGTTCTCGCACACGGTGAGGTTGGGAAGCAGGCATCCCTCCTGAAAGACCATGCCGACTCCCAACCGGGCGGCCATCCGCGGGTCGGTGGGCGCCGCGGTCTTTCCGTGAAGCTGCAGCTTCCCCCTGTCCGCCTTGTACAGTCCGATGAGGATTTTCATGAGCGTCGACTTGCCCGCGCCGTTCTCTCCGACCAGACCGACGATCTCACCCCTGCCAACGCTGAAACTGACATCCTCCAAAGCTCGGACACCGGGGAAGCTCTTGAAGATGTGCTGCATCTGTACCACGTTGTCGCTCATTTGATGATCGACACCTTCTTGCGGTCCATGGTGACCGTCACCGCCGCGATCAGCACCACACCGGTCACCGCCCCCTGGATGTACGGACTGATGTGCATTTGGACCATGCCGCTTCTCAACACCGTCACGACCAGCGCGCCGATAAAGGCATTGATCACGCCGCCGATTCCTCCGGACAGCGCCGTCCCTCCCACGACCACGGCGGTGATGGCCGGGAACAGCACCCCCTTGCTGACGGTCGGGTTGGAGGACAGCAGTCTGGAGACCAGGAACAGCCCCGTCAGTCCGTTCAGCCCCCCGGCAATCGAAAACACCGCAACCTTGACGCGCTCGACCTTGACACCGGCCTGTCTGGCAAGCTCCTCGTTGCCGCCGATCGCGAAGATGTGTTTCCCGAAGGCGGTTCGTCTCTCGACGATCAGCAGCACCAGAAAGATACCCACGGCAATCAGGGTGATGTTCGGGATCCAGAGGGCATGCCCGTTGGCCAGCATCTGGAACCGAGTGTCCTTGATCGAGTTGGTCGCCCCGCCGCTGAACACCACGGCGATGCCCAGAGCGGCGAACCACATCCCGAGGGTCGTGATCAGCGACGGGATCTTGAGTCGCGTGTTGATGATCCCGTTGAGAAACCCGGCCGCCGCTCCGAGGAGAACGATGACCGGAATCGCCAGCAACCCGAGATCCACCACCGAGCGCTCGCTGTCGATGAGCAGTCCACCGATCACCGCAGTCAGGGCGACCACCCCTTCGACCGACAGATCGATCGCCCCCATCAGGATCACCAGGGAGCTCCCGAACACCGTCATGACCATCAGGCTGCTGAGGCTCAGCAGGTTCTGCACGCTGGCCGGGGACAGAAACGAACCGCCGGTCCCCACGGCGAATATCAGGGTCACGATCACCAGCGCGCTCACCGGTCCCAGGACGCTGTGCCCGACCACGAACTGGAAACCCTTGGCGATCCGTTTCACAGACTGGGTCCGTCCCTGCTCCTTGCGGGCTTGCTGCTTCAAGTCCTTCACCTTTATTCTCGCGATCTTTTCCCTCGTGCGTCCGCGGCCTGAGGGAGGAAGCCCCGCTTGCGGGGCTCCCTCCTCTACCTTACCGGACTCGCACGGACTTCGCTACGGAATCGCCCTCAAGAAGCGCCCGAAATGGTCGCTCCAGTCGTAGGTCGGCGTTCCCTCGTAGTAGTCCTTGAGGAACTTCTCGGCGTTGTCAGGGCTGACCAGCACGGTCTTGGCGTACCACTGCCGCCTGTCCTTGGGAAGGGCCGCCACGTCGAGCTCTCCCCTCTCGGCTGCCAGGGCCAGGGACAAACCGATTCCACCCTGCCAGGTCGGGTCCGGGTAGAAGGTCGCCACCGCTTCGCCGGCCACGATCGCCCGCACCATGTCTTCCTGGCCGTCGGCGCCGCAGACCTTGACCTTGCCCGCCAGACCCTTGGCACGCAGGGCCTCGATGGCGCCCATGGCCATTTCGTCGTTGGCGCACCAGACCCCGTCGATGTCCGGGTGGGCGACCAGCATGCTGGTGAGCATCTCGAAGGCCTTCGCCCTGTTCCACTCGGCGGACTGGTAGGCCACCATCTCCACCTCCGGATACTCGTCCAGCGCCTTGTTGAGGCCCGCCCAGCGCTCGATCTGGGCGGAGTTCGCCAGCTGCCCCTGGAGCGCCACGATCTTGCCCTTGTAGGGGGTCTTGAAGCTCTTGAACAGCTGCGTCGCGCCGTGGTAGCCGCCTTCGGTGCCGTCGAAGGTGATGTGGCTCACCCAGTGGGGGTAGTCCCACACCTTGACGTCTTCGGGCTTGTTCCACCAGGTCACGAAGTACACCCCCGCGTCCTCCAGGGCCTTGGCGATGGGCACGACATCGGGGGCTTCGTTGGGATCGATGTTGAAGACCACGTTGGCCCCCGTCTTTGCCACGAGCCCTTTGATGTCGTTGAGCTGCTTCTCGCTGCTGCCCTGGCAGGCCTGGGACACGTGGTAATCCTTCAGGCCCACCGACTCCGCGAAGATCTCGCCGCCCTTGATCCAGGCCGCGTGATACGGGCTTTCGAGGAACTTGACCGACGTGCAGAGCGTGGTGGGCTCGGCAGCGGCTCCTTCCTCCTGGCCGCTCGCTAGGGCCAGCGCCGGCGCGAGGAGAACCCCCGCCAGCAACAAGACTGCCAACTTGAGACCTTTCATTGACACCTCCTCCTCTCCTTCAAGGAATGGAAATATTTCGTGAACTGCCCAGCGTTGGCCAGCCGGGCAGCTCGACGTTCTCGGCGCGAACAGCTCTTCCGAACTCCTCCTCGCATTCTTCAGGTCGTGACGTTCAGCCATCCACCGTCGATGTAGTAGGAAGAGCCGACACAGTAACTGGCTTTCTCCGAACAGAGAAAGACGATGAAGTTTGCCACCTCTTCCGGGGTGGCGAACCGGCCTATGGGGGTCCACTGTTTGGCGATGTTCTGGAGGTACTCGTCCACCGAGATCCCCTGGGCCTTGGCATCCGGCTCCACGTGGTCCATCCAGGCCGGAGTCTTGACCAGGCCGGGATTCACCGAGTTCACGCGGATGTTGTCCGCCATGACTTCGTT
Source organism: Spirochaetales bacterium (assembly GCA_016930895.1). The sequence goes on from JAFGFV010000008.1 coordinate 29,236, forward strand.
CGAGAGGCATTTCGACATCATGACCAGGGCGGCCTTCACGGTGTCGTAGATCGGCTCGTGGGCCAAGGGCTGCTTGGCGCAGATCGAAGCGATGTTGGTGATGACTCCGCCACCTCTCTGTTTCATGAGGGGAACCAGGGACCTGGTCAGCCGTATCGCCGCCATGACCGTCAAGTCCCACCAGTATTGCCACCGCTCATCGGCGGCGGAGACGATCTTCTCTTCGCTGCCCAGCCCGGCGTTGTTGATGAGAATGTCCACACCGCCGAAATGGTCGGACACGCCCTTGGTGAACGCCTCCAAGTCGTCCCTCTGGACGACGTCCGCCTGCAGGCCCAGGCTCTTGACCCCGAACTCTCCCGCGATCTGTTCCGCGGCCTTGGAAGCCTCCCCCTTGGTGCGGGAGCACAGGGCAACGTGCGCCCCTTCCGCGGCGAAGCCCCGTGCCACGGCAAGCCCGATGCCTTTGGTCGCTCCGGTGACGACCACGATCTTCCCTGTCAATCCGAGTTCCATCTCCTACTCCTCGATCCTGGTGTCTTTCAGCAATACTTCTCGAAACGCCTGCTCAGAGTCTCTCTCGAGACCGGGAAGGGAATCGCATCGAAGTCGTACATGATCGGCAGGGCGTTCATGTCCCCCTGCTGCGCTCTCAACCCGTCGGTCAACCCTTCCAGCAGTTCCACCGGGAAACCCATGATCATGTCCTCGTCCCGGGCCATCCCATGTCTCCGGTCTCCGTTGTCGGCCAGGGCGAACCGCACTTCCTTGGTCAAGAAGGGCACCGTCAGAACTTCGTAGCAGCTTGCTCCGTGCCCGTTGGTTTCGAGCTTGATCTTTTCCCATCCATTCCAGGTGTTGGCATACTCCATCATCATGAGCTGCAGGGGGCTGCCCCAGATCTGAACGATGTCCGGTACGAGCGTGATCCTGTCCAGGGGGCACACCCCGACCGCGTCGTACTTGCCCTCGAGGGACATGAATCCCGAGAACGCCTTCTCGCAGGATTCGGCAGTAGCGGCAACGTACCCTTTCGCCTTCTCGCCCACGTCCTTCGGAAGCTCACCCCAGCCGAGGGACACATCCGAAGGCCAACAGGACGCATAGGTATCTCGGGTCAGGACGATGGGAATCTCGAGGAATCTGGCGTACCCGATGACCATGCAGAGCGATTTTCTCTTGTTCAGGCGCTGGAAGTCCTTCGGGATGTCGCTCTCCTTCTCGAAGAGCTTGATCCCCAGGCTGTTCGTCTTCAAGCGAAGGAGCCTGTCGATCTCCCGGCCCAGCTCATTCACGCGTTTCGCATCCATTTCCACGCTCCTTCATTGCGGGACGCTGCAGCGCCCCTGAACGGCAGGCGCCGTACCCTACTGCTCGTCCTCGAGTATGCGGCTTGCCGCTCCGCTGTCCGTGAACAGGGTGGTGATCATCCCGGCCGACAGTACCGCCTTGATGGCACGCGCCTTGTCGGTGCCGCCGGCCACTGCCATGCGCTCCGGGACCTCCTTGAGCAGCTCCAGGGGAATGCTCATGAGCCGGTCCGCCAGCTCCGTCGGCACATACTCGCCGTTCCGGTCGAAGCAGTGGCCCAGGATGTCTCCGACGATTCCGAGCTCCCTGTGCCGCTCGAGCTCCTCGGGGGAAACCAGCTGCGAGGACAGATAGCTCGCCTCGATGGCGCCGACCCCGAAGATCGCGGTGCCGCACCTGTGCCACATCCCCTTCATCGTGTTCCCGGGAGTGTTGTCGGCCAGGATCGAATCGCGCTCCTGCCGGCTCAACACGACCGCCGGATAGGTGAAATAGGTTCCCTCGGCCTTGAGCTTCGCGCAGGCTTCCTGGACGATGGTGAAGGGACTGGTGAAGGCCACGTCGAGGAGCCCGCCGATGAGCTGTACGACATGGACCCCCCGGGTTGCCATCGGCACCAGGTAGCGGACCAGGTGCCCGACCGTGGCGCCCAGGCCGACCCCGAGGACGGAATCGTCGGTGATGAGCACACCCAGGCGACACGCACAAACCCGACCCAGCAGTTCTGCGATCGCTTTTCTGTCGTTCGAGTCGGCCTCGACCACGACGGCCTGGTGAAGGCGGTAGCGTCGCGTCAAGGCCTCACCCAGGGCCTCGTCGACCTGGAACGGAAGCTTGATGATGGTCCGCACCATCCCGTCGTCCCGAGCCTTCTGGATGGTCCGCGAAACCATCATCTTCGAGACCCCGAGCCTTGCGGCGATCTCCTGCTGCTGCATCCCTTTCTCGAAGTACATGACGAGAACCAGGCACGGCAGCAGGTCGAGACGCTCTTTCAA
>JAFGFV010000489.1 GCA_016930895.1 Spirochaetales bacterium
CGCCCGGGGTGCGGCACGATGGACCCGGAGGGGACACTGCAAGGCTGCAGGCCGGTTCATACCATGAACATACAGCGCCTCGGGTTCCGACACAACGCCCCGGGCGGATACTCGCCCCTTCCGTCGTTGAACTGACCAAGCGGCATGTCTTAGAATACGCCCAAGCCCCCCCGGAGGAGCAGCAGGATACCGTGGGCAAGAGCACGCTGAGCCGCGACGCCTTCCTCGTCGAAGAGTACCAGGGCCGGATCAACCGGGTGCTGGACTACGTCGAGACGCACCTGGAGCGCAGCTTCACGCTGGCTGAGCTCGCGGCGGTGGCCAACTTCTCCAAGTTTCACTTCCACCGGCTCTTTGCGGCCCTGACGGGGGAGACCCTCTTCCAGTTCATCGCCCGGGTGCGCCTGGAGCGGGCCGCAGCCCGCCTGCGCGCCCATCCCAAGCAGTCCATTACCGAGGTCGCCCTGGACTGCGGGTTCTCCAGCTCCGCGGCCTTCGCCCGCGCCTTCCGGGCCGGGTTTGGGGTCACCCCGAGCGAGTGGAAACGCGCCCGCGGCGAGAGGAGAAGCAACCATGGGCAAGCGGATCGCAATCTGCGGAAAGCGTGCGCGGCGGCGCCACCCTACACTGGTCTCGACACCGAGCTATCGGAAAGGAGACCAGCGATGAACCAGAAGGTCGAGGTCAAGGATCTGCCGGAGATGACGGTGGCGTACGTCCGGCATGTAGGTCCGTACCAGGGCGACGCCCGGCTTTTCGAGAGGCTGTGGGGCACCCTCATGAGGTGGGCCGAGCCGAGGCAGCTGATCGACTTCCCCCAGACCCAGGCCCTGATCGTGTACCATGACGACCCGGAGATCACGGAGAAGGAGAAACTGAGGGTCAGCGTATGCCTCTCCGTGCCTCCGGACACCCCCGTGGACGGAGCCGTGGGCAGGATGACCATTCCCGGGGGCCGGTACGCCCTGGCCCGCTTTGCCCTGACCTCGGAGCAGTACGGAGAGGCTTGGCAGTGGGTCTTTGCCGAGTGGCTGCCGGGCAGCGGCTACCAGCCCGACGACCGTCCCTGCTTCGAGCTGTACCCGGGAGGCGACGCGCCGGACGATTCGGGCCGGGTCACCGTGGACATCGTGGTCCCCGTGCGCCCGCTGTAGAGCTGCGGGCAGGAAGGAGGAAGGCGTGCAGGACCTGCAAACCCCATCATTTACCCTGCGCGCCAAGCGGGCCATTGCCGCCGTACCCTTCGGGCAGGTGGCCACCTACGGCCAGATCGCGGCGTGCGCGGGCAACCACCGAGCGGCCCGCCGCGTCGCCTGGCTGCTGCACTCCTCCTCCGACAAGGAAGGGCTGCCCTGGCACCGGATCATCGGCAGCCGGGGCACCATCCGCCTGCCGCGGGGCGGCGGCTTCGAGGAGCAGCGTGCCCTGCTGCAGGCCGAAGGAGTGGCCGTGGACGAAACCGGAAGCCTAGACCTGGCACGCTATCTCTGTACCCTGCGCCTTGACCCTCCACCCTGGGATAGGGCGCCGTGAAAGCCCCGCTGCGGTGCGCGGTCGTGGGGTTGGGGCGCATCGGCTCCACCTTGGAAGACGACCTACTCAGGGAGAAACCCGCCAGTCACGCCGGGGCCATCCGGGCCAGTCGGGACTGCCGGCTGGTGGCCGGCTGCGATCTCCGAAAGGACCGACGGGAGGCCTTTGCCAGGCGCTGGAGATGCCCCGCCGTCTACGGCGACCTCCCCTCGATGATCCGAGCCAGCCAGCCCGACATCCTGCACCTTGCCACCCCCGCGGAAACCCACGCAGCGCTGATCACCGAGGCCGCCGCGCTGAGGGTTCCGCTGATCATCTGCGAGAAACCCCTGTGCCCGAGCTCGGCGGAGGCGCGGGCGGCCGTCGAGGCCTGCCGGGTTGGGGGCTCGATCCTGATGGTCAACCACGAGCGGCGCTACTCGCGGGATTACCGCAGGGCGCTGGAGCTGGTGCAGCACCGGACGTACGGCGAGCTGCTCTCGCTCCACGCGCGCTTGTACATGGGCCGCGGACAGCCCCTCGGCGCGGTCCTCCTGGAGGACGGGACCCACATGGTGGACGTGGTCCGCTTCCTCACGGGAGGGGAGCTGGAGATCAGACACGCCCAGGGCGATCCGGGGTCCCGGGCTGGGGCCCTCCAGGTGCTGTTCGCGTGCGCCGGCGCGGACGGCTTTCTGGAGGTCTCCGTCCGACACGAGGCCCTGGGGTTCGAGCTGGAGCTTGGCTTCGAACGCGGACGCCTGCGCATCGGCAACGGGGTGTACGAAGAGCGCGTGAGCGGGCCAAGCCGCTACTACGAGGGCTTTCGCTCCCTGCGGCCCGTGCGCACGCGCCCGTGGCGCAAGACAGGCTACTTCGCCGACATGCTCGCGGATGCCGTGGCGGCGCTGCGGGAGCCCGGCCATACCCCCGTGTCCACGGGAGAGGACGGACTGCACGCCGTTGAGGCGATCGAGGCCATCCTGGAGCGGGCCCGGGGGTGAGGGCAGCCGCGCTCGCAGGCGAGTCCGCAATTCCATAGATTTTCGGATCACAAAGAGGTATACTCGAAAGCGCAAGAGGCGAAATCGAGGTGTCCACTTCCTCGAGCGGCTTGTCCGCGGTTTCGCAGCCACGCCAGGGGCCCTCGCCTGGCGTGGCCTCTCTAACCTTGGCGAACCTGAGGCCGGCCCTGGGCGGGCAGCCTGCGGCCTGTTCAGTGGAAGGAGTGAAGCGATGAAGACCGCCCTGGCTCTGTGCATGCTCTTGCTGGCGGCTGCACTGCCGCTGGCAGCCCAGGAGCTGCTGGTCGAGTACCTCGAAGGCACTCTCGAGCTCAAACAGGGGTCCCAGTGGGTCGAAGTGTACATCGGCGACTCCCTTTCCCGGGGCAGGGTGATCCGCCTGGAATCGGGGGGTTTCGCCGAGCTTTCCGCCGGCAACGTGACCGTCACGCTCAGCGAGGGCGGCACGTACAACACCGACAGCCTCTTCAAGTCCGGACAGAAGGTGGCCGCCTGGAATCTCGGGGGAGTCGTCAACTCCAAGCTCTCCAAACTCGTCTCGCCGGTTTCCGGTGGGGAAACCGCCACCATGGGCGTCCGTGGTGACCGCATGGACAGCGGCGAGCTCACCTGGGTCGAGGAAGGCACCGAGTACCTCGCGGAGGGCAAGAAGCTGCTGGCGCAGGGGCAGGTCGAGGAAGGCATCCGCAGGCTGGAAGAAGGCGCCGAGTGGGCCCTGACCGAGGAGGAGCGCAACGAGCACCTCTTCTATGCGGCCTACGGGCACTCTCTCCAAGGAGAGAGCGCGGTGTCGCTGATCATGCTGGAAGACATGCGGGTGGGCCCTGCGGCCCGTTTCTTCACCGACTACGTGCTGCTCAAAGGAAAGCTCCTGATCGACAACCTGGCCTTCGAGGATGCCCTGGCCTTGTTCGACCAGTACCTCGCACACCCCGACATGGGCGAGACCACGCAGGTCGTGCATTACCTGGCCGCCGTGTGCCACCACGGCCTGGACAGGCCCCAGCAGGCCCGCCAGAGCCTGGAGGCCGCCTACAAGATCGACCCCAATTCCGAATACGGGCGCTCGGCCAAGCAGATGATGGGGAGCCTGTAGGGGGCACGGAGCAAACCGGCCGGCCCCCGGAAGAAGCGCCGCAGCCCGCGCAGCCGGCGTCGCCGAAGCCGGCGATCCCAGCACAAACAGGAAGGAAGGGGCGGCCGGAGACTACTACCAGCGGCCCCTGTTTTTGTCCGCCGATTGCTGCGCTGGACCGTGCCTACTTGGCAGTCGTGAACCTGTAGGTCGGGCTGGTGTACAGCACGCTGGTCAACGATTTGGCCGTGTAGTACCAATAGTAGAGCACACCGGCAGGGAGAGGCTCATCAGGCTGAAAGGAGTTGCCCGTGTTAACAGTGGCCACCTTCACCGGATGGCCGCCGGCCGGCCATCCGTACAGGTCGTAGGCAATTGCCCTGCTGTACTGCGGCCACTCGAACCGGGTGTCCTTGGGGGTGCTGTCGTATCGGTCGGGAGGGATCACGGTGCTGACCGCAATTGGCGCCACGGCGTATGCGGAAAGATTCCCGGCGGTGTCAGACTCTCGCACGTGGAGGGTGTGCGTGCCGTAGGACAGCGCCGTCCCAGGAGTGAAGCTGGTCACGTCCTCCTTGTCCTCGCCCGCGGAGTCCAAATGGAAGTAGTAGGTTCCGCTGCCGTCGCCTGCCGTCGAGACCCACGCCCAGGTCGGAGTCGTGTCGCGGGTCGCGTAGTAGGGATCCGGATCGGGAACCGTAATGCTTGGCGCGGTCGGGTACGCCCGGTCCACCGTTAAGGACATGGTGTCCGCTCTCTCGTTCCCTGCCCGGTCCTCCACGTCCAGCTCCAGCGTGTAGGTACCATCCTGAGACACGCTCGCCACCCACGCGTCCTCGATGCCCGGGTCGCTGAAGGTGACCGTACCGGTGCCGCCCGTCTTGGCCCACTCCCAGCTCTCAATCCCGCTCCTGTCGTCCGACGTGATTGCATACACCCTCGCCGGGAACGAGGTCGAAGCGTTGAAGGTCCTGTTGCTGGCCGAAACCGACGGGGCCACCCGGTCCAGCACAATCGTACGCATCTTGAGCTCCGAAGCGCTGGGCAGGGTCGATCCGTCCCCGAACCCCATGTAGATGGTCTTGCTTCCGTCTTCAACGAGCGCACCGTCCTGAAGCGGAACGGGGGCGATTTGGTCAGTGACACCTGCATCATAGTCGGACCAACCGCTCGGGCTCAGCACCGCGGCCTCCGACCATCCCCACTTCATGATCTCGGTCACGTAGTTGACGTCGTACAGATAGAGGGTGACGGTGCCATCCAGGGAGTTCGTGTAGAGATCCTCGGTCCCGTCGTCCGCGAAGGCGTCGTTGAGACCCTCCATGAAGAAGTTCCCGGCGGCCGACACGCCCGTCTTGAAACTCCAGGAGTAGTCGCTCTGGAGTTCGCTTCCATCGACGCCCTTCAGACCGCTCTTCAGCGTAATCGTGTAGTCCGTCCACTCGGTCAGGGATGGATCGGGGTAGATGTACAGTGTGTCCGTGATATCGTTGTACTCGAAGCTCCACGGATTCGGGAGAACCGGCGAGAAGAGCACGTTTGCCTGAATCACGGTATTGCGATCAAGATCACGATCGAAGATGACCCCAATTCGCTTGCTTTGCGCGACAAGATCGACGCCGTTAACCGGATCCACCGAAACCACCTGCAGGAACTTGTCGTTGGCCACCTTCACCTCGGTCGTGATGGCCTCCAGCAGGTCGAACTCCCCCCCGCAGGAGCTAAGCCCCAGGCTCAGCCCCAGGGCCAGAACGCCGAGGGCCGCACCCGCGATCAGGGCGAATCGCGCGCCTCTCACTCTTCGTCCCATGTCGAGATCTCCTTCGTGGCCGCCTGAGATGCCCGGGCCGTGCCGGCGCCGCCGGAGCCCAGGTAGGAAAACTCACTCGCCGCCTTGGGGTCCAGGCTCTTGAGCTGCGCCAGCGCGCCGTCCACCGCGTCGTACTCCTCCAGCTCGTAGCTGGCCTTGGCCACCCCCAACAGGGCCACGGCGTTGTCCGGGCTCTGGGCCAGCGCCCGCTGATAGTAGCGCAGCGCGCCCTTCATGTCTCCCCGCAGGTAGGCGGTGTTGCCAAGGTTGACCAAAGCCGCGGGGTACTCACCCCGTCGCACGACCAGCTCGAACTGCTCAGCGGCCAGCTCGAGCAGGCCGTACTTGGCGTACAGCACCCCCAGGTTGTTGATCAGCCGCAAGCTGCCGCCGCTGGAGCGGATCTCCTGCTTGAGCTTGGAGGCCCGAGGTTCCACCTCCGCGGTGATGAAGCGCTCCAGCTCACCGCTGTACTCCCTCATGATGTCCTCGGCGGAGGGCAGCAGGATGGCCGCCTGGTACTCCCCGAAACCGATCGGCTCGTAGACCTGCCAGGCTTCCCGCAGGGCGTAGAAACCTGCGCTGTTGGCCGCGCTGGTCTCCCGCCATTCCTTGGCCCCGATCTGCCAGGCCTTGATGAACCCGTCCCGCACGAGCGTGATCTCCACCGGCACCCAGGTGTCACTATCCCGAAAGATCAGGTCTTCCGGCTTGAGGAAGAACTTGCGGGCGGCCTCCGGCTCCATCCCGAGAGCGAAAGCCATGTAGATGTGCCCCGGAGCCGTGACAAAGGCCGTCCGCACCCCAACGGCCTCGAGCAGGGCGCAGTAGAGGATCGAGATGTCGTCGCAGTCCCCCGCCTTGTAGGCCAGGGTCTGGCTCGGGAACTGCAGGTAGTCCACGGCGCTC
>JAFGFV010000073.1 GCA_016930895.1 Spirochaetales bacterium
AGCGCCGGGGAGCCGTCGGTGATCGCTCCGCCGGGAGCCCTGAGCGTCCGGCGCTTCCTCGCGAGCTGCACGGCCTGCCACCTGTGCGTGAGCAAGTGCCCCACCGGAGTGCTGCAGCCCTCACTGCTCTCCTCGGGGCTGCGCGGGGTCCTGCAGCCCCGCATGGACTACCGCTCCGGCAACTGCGACTACCAGTGCAACCTCTGCTCGCAGGTCTGCCCGTCCGGAGCCCTCCTGCCCCTGTCGCTCAAGGAGAAGCAGGAGACCCGCATCGGGACCGCCGAGTTCGTGCTGGAGCGCTGCGTGGTCCTCACCAACGGGACGGTGTGCGGGGCCTGCGCGGAGATCTGCCCGACATCAGCCGTGCGCATGGTTCCCTACCGGGGAGCGCTGAGGGTCCCGGCCGTGGAGGCCGCCCTGTGCATCGGGTGCGGATCCTGCGAGTACGTATGTCCCGCGGTGCCCCAGCGGGCCATCACCGTCAGGAGCGCCCCGAGGCACGAACGGATCGACCTGGCAGGGACCACCCGCGTGGAGGAGACGGAGCCGCAGGAGACCGAGGGGGGATTCGCCTTCTAGATACCGGGGGCAGCCGGGTCCCCGACGGCCTCTGCACGTATCTGCCCATCCCGGGCGCTGCCGGGAAGACCTGCGGCCTTGGCCGCGCTTGCTCTTCTTCACCCAATCTTCACCGAGCCCCCATTCCCCCCACACCCCGGGAAGCGATGCTGGAAGCAGACATTCGCTCTGGGAGTAGACCATGAAACGAATCATCATTATCGCCCTGGGGGTGTTCCTGGCGGCGGCCGCCGTGGCTGGGGCCTGCGAGCTGCACTTCTCCCTGGTCGATTCCGCCGGGATCGAGCGTCCCGTGTCGGCCGCCAACGGCTCCTCCGGCGACTCGATCCCCCTTGAGCTCGGCGAGGAGTACACCCTCCAGATGGTGTACCGGGAAGACCACCGCAACTGCACAGTGGAGCCCGAGGACACCGTGCTCCTGCTGGAAGGGGCCCGCTGGCGCCCGGCCCGGGACACGCAGCCCCTGATCCTGGCGGCGCCTGTGACCTGGACGCAGCCCCAGAGCCGAACCAACCAGGCCGAGGTCCGCTTCGTCGCCGCGGCGGCGGGAAGCTGGACTCTGGAGATCATCCGGGAGTGCGACCGCGGAGGGTATCACGGCGAGCTGGTGTTCGCCGTGGCGCCATGAACACGAAAGCTGGCGGAGGCTTGCCTGCTTACCCCGGCGCGAACGGGCGATCCGGGGCTCCAAAGCGGCGGCCAGCCAAGAGGGCCCCTTCCGCTCGCCTGGTCGTCCAACTCGGGGTCCTGCTGCTGGTCGTGGGCGGCGCCTCACTGCGGAACCTGGAGCTCGAGCAGCTCCTGCCGCTGCGCCTGCCGGAGCTCCAGGGGCTCTGTCCTTTCGGCGGGGTGCGGACCCTGGCCGCTCTGCTCTTCAGCCCCGAGACGGTGCTCAAGCCCGAGCGCTCGAGCCTGTGGGTGTTCCTGGGAATCACCGCAGTGGCGCTGCTTCTGGGTCCTGCGTTCTGCGGCTGGCTGTGCCCCCTGGGCACGGTCCAGGAGTGGTTCGGCCGCCTGGGCCGGCGGATCCTGGGCCGCAGGTACAACCGTGTGGTCCCGCCCCGGCTCGACCGGGCCTTGGGGTACCTTCGGTACGCGGTGCTGGCCGGGACCGTGACGGCGGGCGCGGCCTTCCTGGTCACCGACGCGGTCAACCCCTCCCTCGCCCTGGTGCACGCGTGGACTGCCGCGGTGCCCGTCACCGCGGTGTTGCTGCTGGTGGCGGTCCTGGCGGCATCCCTCGTGGTCGAGCGGCCCTGGTGCCGGTGGCTGTGTCCCCTCGGTGCCCTCCAGGGGCTGATTTCCCGCCTGAGCCCCTGGACGATCCGCCGGGACAGCGCGGCCTGCACCCTGTGCCGCCGCTGTGATCGCGCCTGCCCGATGGGAATCCCCGTATCCCAACTGGACGCGGTCAGGAGCGAGCGCTGCAACCGGTGCACGGCCTGCGTGGAGGCCTGCCCGCAGCAGGGGGCGCTGGCCTACTCGGGGCGCCCCGGCCGCCGGTCCCTTCGCAGAGCTGCCGCCGCCGCGGCGGTGCTGGCGGTTTTCTCGCTGCCTCTGCTGGTAGCGGGAGCCACAGGCTGGTACAGCCCCCCCGGGCGGCCCCCGGGCCTGCTGGGCACACTCGCGACGCCAGCGGCGCCCACGGCCCCGGCGACGGCAGCGGCTCCGACGACGGCCGGTGGGCAGAGACCCTTCGACCCCGACACCCTTTCTCCGCGGATGAGCCTCGCGGAAACGGCTGCGGGTCTGGGGATGGAACCGGGAGAGCTCCTGGAGCTCCTCGGGCTCGACCCTCGGTTCGACCCGTCCACCGCCCTGTTCGACATCGAAGAGAACCCGGATTACGAGGAGGTCACCTTCGGTTACGTGCGCCGGGTCCTGGAAGCCCACTTCGGGAGCCGGGACTCATGAGATCGCGCGGTCCAAGGCGGCCGCGGAGAGGTTCGGCTTCACCAAGTCTTCACCTTTCCTGCGAAGGCCGTTCACCTGGGAACGGTACCCTTGAAGCAGAAACCAACAACGATACGGTGAGGAGGTACACCATGAAACACCGTTCAGCAGTGCTGATTCCCCTGGTCGCGATTCTGACGCTCGTCGCGGGCGCCCTGCTGTGGGCCGGCCCGGGAACCGCTGGGCGTGCCGGGTCCGCGGGGGAAAGCGAGGTGAGGCCGATCGGCCGAGAGGTGGCTCGACTGGGTGACGTCGCGGATCTCGAAGGGACCCTGCGATACGAAAACGGGGAATGGCTACTGGAGTGCGCGCAGGGGGCATACGAGCTTCACCTGGGACCCGTCGGCCATGAGGCCGACCTGTCCTTCCGCGAGGGCGCCCGGGCCTCCGTGAGGGGGTTCGTGCACGGGGCGCACATCGCCCCCGTCGTGGTGGTCAGCGAAGGCACCGAAAGCCGCTTCTGGAACGAGGACCGCACCCCTTCGTGGGCGGGGCAGGGGGACCGGCGCAACGCGGTGAACGCGCAGGGCGCCCGGGCGACTGCCTCTCGTCCCCGGGCTGACGGCACCGGCGGCCTCGGCAACGCCGAAGGCTTTGAGCGGGGCTACCGCAACGAGCCCCTCGGATCAGGCCGCAACAGGACCAACTGACCGCAGGGTGACCGTGCTCGGCATGCGCGGCGGCAGCTTCGGCTGCCGCCGCCTGTTTTGTCTTTGGCCCCACACCTCCGGGGCCCCCGGGGTTCCCAACCAGACCCGGGATTTCGGGTCAGGCCTTCTCTGCCCACAGGATCGCCCGGGCGTACGGCGGGCGGTCGGTGCCCAGGAAGCGGGGAACGATTCGGCTGCGGACCCGGCGGTCGCGAATCTCGATCTCCACCGACTCGCCTTCCCGCAGCCCGCTGTCCAGGAGGGCGAAGGCGATGGCGCGCCTGTCAGTCCGGTCGCCAGGGGAAGCCGCGGCCCCCTCTCCCTCGAAGACCCAGTAGGGAGCCATGGTGCCGCTGGTGACCCGCCCGACGGGGCCGGCGCCAGGACCTGCGGCGTAGACCTCCGCCCCCTGGCGGGCGATGCCCTTGTCCAGCAGGCTGAGCTGGCGCACCACGCGGGGCAGGACCGCCGCCGCCTCGGGGTCGCGCTTCCCGGCGGTGATGCTGCGGTAGACGGCAGCCTGCCGCTCCAGGACCTCCCGGCCGATGAAATCACCTCTCTCCGGGCTCAAACTCACCGCGAAGCGGGCCAGGGGGCAGGCAAAGATCGGGATCTCCCGGCCCTCCGCATCGACCCCGAGCTCGTGGCCGTACAGCGGAAGTCCGGCTTCCAGCCGCAGGGTGTCCCGGGCCCCCAGCCCCACCGGGCAGGCGCCCCGTTCGACCAACCGGTCCCAGATTTCGCCTGCCTCCGGGGCCGGCAGAAACAACTCAAAGCTCACGGGTTCCCCGGTGTAGCCGGTCCGGGCCAGGGTGAGCTCTGTCGCTCCCAGGGACACGGTGCACAGGTTGTTCCGCCCGGGGGCCGGGAGCCGGTTCCCCCCGGCGGTGCCGCCGTGTTGCAGCAGCCCCTGCAGGATCTGCTCGGACTTCGGCCCCTGGAGCGCGATCATGGCCAGCTCGCCGCTGCGGTCCTCCATCTCGAGGTTGGCGCTCCCCGCCGCGCGCGAGCCGGCAGCGCCACCCCGCGCGGCGCCCAACCGGTCCCGCAGGAATCCCCAGTCCTTCTCGCGGTTGGAGGCGTTGACCACGAGCAGGTACTCCTCCGGCTGCAGGCAGTACAGGTAGGCGTCGTCCAGGGCGCCGCCGGTGGGAGTGGGAATCATGGTATACTGAGCCCGACCGGGCTCGAGAGCGGCCGCGTCGTTGGTCAGCACCGTCTGCAGGAATGCCTCGGCGCCGGGACCGCGGAAGTGAAAGCGCCCCATGTGGGACACGTCGAACAGGCCGGCGCTCCGCCGGGTGCGCAGGTGCTCTTCCAGGATCCCGGTGGGGTACTGCACCGGCATCTCCCAGCCGGCGAACTCGACCATGCGCCCCCCCAGGGCCACGTGGCGCTCGTACAGCACCGTGCGCTTCATGGCTGCGGCCCCCGCGCCGCCCCTGCTCCTCCGCCCTCGCCCCCCCGCTCGGGCCTCCAGCGAACCACCGGATGCTTGGCCGCCAGGACCTCGTCGATGCGCTC
>JAFGFV010000074.1 GCA_016930895.1 Spirochaetales bacterium
CGAGCTGCGCCAGTACCTGCTGAGCATACCGGCGGAGCTGCCCCTGGCGGTGGAGCTGCGCCATCCGGGATGGTTCCGCGACCCCTCCTTTCGGGAAATCTTCGCCTTTCTCGCTGGAAGGGGAATCGGCGCGGTCATCACCGATACCCTGGGGCGGCGGGACGCGGTGCACATGCGCCTGACCACCCCCCTTGCCTTCGTCCGCTTCGTCGGCAATGACCTGCACGAAAGCGACTACCGGCGGATCGACGACTGGGTGGCCCGCCTGGGGGTGTGGTTCGCCGAAGGCCTGGAGCAGGCGTACTTCTTCATCCACCAGCCCAACGACGCTCACACGCCGACCCTGGCCGATTACCTGGAGCGCAGACTGGACGAGCAGCTGCCGGGGTTGCACCGGTGAATCGGCCGGACCGGTCCCGTCAGCCCGCTCCGCCCGCGACCAGCCGGCGGACTCCGTCGTGGTCCAGGGAGAGCAGGCCGAGGGCGGCGATGCGACCGGCCAGGGTGCGCCACGATGCACCCGGGGCGCCTCCGGCACCCGGGGCGACCCGCTCCCACCAGGCCCACGGCATGCCAGAAGCGCATCTCGAGGTTGCCCGGGCACAACCGCGCGGCGGCTGCGTATTCGGCCAGGGCCTCCTCGGTGCTGCCCAGCTGTACGGCCAGATCGCCCCGATTCATGTGCTCGTAGGCCCGAAACACCTCGAGCAGGCGCCCCAGCTCCTCCACGGGCCTCGAATGATCCTCGACCCTCAGGTCGATGCGCCGATCCTCCCAGGGCCTGCCGGTCGCCTCTGCCGCCACCACCAGGAGGGCGGCGGACTGCTGGCCCCGCAGATCCCCGCCCGCCGCCTGGGCGGCCTCGAGGGAGGCGAGCAGGGGTTCTGCCAGGCCGGCAGCCCGCCCGGGCCTTCCAGAGGCGCGACAGGCCGCACCCGCAGTGCCCGCGCCGCTCTGCTCGAAGGCCCGGGCCATGGCCGGCCACACCGCCTCGCTCTCCATCATGTCGGCCTGCACCGAGTAGCCGTCGCCCACGAGGTGCCCGGCAGCGGGCACGCACCGGCTCCCGGTATGAGCGGCTGCCTCGCCGGCCGCGCTGATCACCGCCAGCTTCCGCAGCTCCTGGCCCTCGTCCTCCCGGGTGAGCTCCGCCACCGCCGCCGCCGGTGAGCGGCCTTCCCGGAGGAGAGCGAGGGCGCCAGGGCCGTACGCGGGGTTGACGAAGGACTGGGTGGCCGCGGCGCCCATCCCCGCCTCGGCCCAGGGCACCACGGATCCCACGGAGAACCAGTGGGACTGCACCGCCACACCGATCTCCCCGGCCGCACGGTCCCCCGCCACGATCGAGTACGTGCCGACCGGTCTCGGACCCGCCCGTCGGTTCATTCGCTCCCCCTCGTACTCCGGCCCCATCGTAGCCCATCGGGGCCCCTGGCGGTGGCCCGCGCGGAATCCTTTGCCCAGGTGCTCGTAGAAGCGATACATTGGTCTGGCTATGGAGCTGCGGGAGTTCCAGGTCGACAACGAGTTTCTGTACAACCGCAAGGGACCGGTGCGATGGGTCGTGTCGCACCTCCTGCGCTACCCGCTGCTGCCCCTGGCCATGGTCTTGGCGGCGGCGGCCAACAACTACGCCTACAGCCTGATCCAGGTGTACGTGGGCCGGGCCTTCGACCTGATCTCGACCCGGAGCTTCGAGCTTTCGGCCCTGCTGGTTCCCGTGATCGGCGTGGCGGCAGCCGGGCTGGGCCAGGGGTTGACCGGGATCATCCGCAACTTCTCGGTAGAGTTTCTGGCCCAGCGCATCGAGCGCGACTCCCGGGAGGAGCTGTACGCCAGCCTCCTGGGCAAGAGTCAGACCTTTCATGGGCGCCAACGCATCGGGGACATCATGGCCCGGGCCACCAACGACGTGAACATGCTGAACCTGATGTTCAGCCCCGGGGTCTACCTGATCGTTGACTCCGCCCTGGCCCTGGTCGTGCCGGTGGTCATGATCGGCCTGATCGACCCGGCGCTCCTCCTGGTACCGCTCGTGTTCACAGGCCTGCTGGGGGTGACCCTGGCGGACTACAACCGCCGTCTCAGACCCGTGAGCATGGCCCAGCGCGACCAGTTCGGGGTCATGAACGCCGGGCTCACCGAGGCGGTGGCGGGCATCGAGGTGGTAAAGGCCAGCGTGCAGGAACGCTACGAGTGGGACAAGTTCACGGGCAATGCCCGGGCCTTCCGGAACTACTTCGTCCAGCAGGGGATCATCGAGGCCCGCTACCTGCCCCTGCTCATGTTCAGCCTGTGCTGGGGAGCCGGGCTGTTCCACGCCCTGATGCTGTGGCGAGCCGGGTCCGTGACTCTGGGGCAGGTGGTTGCCTTCATGGGGCTGTTCGGGACCCTGCGCTTCTCCACCTTCATCTCGATCTTCTCCTTCAACCTGGTGCAGCTCGGCATGGCCAGCGCCGAGCGGGTGCTGGGGATGATCACCACCCGCTCCGAGCTCGACCAGAACCGCCAGGGACTGGCGCGTCCCATCCGGGGGGAGGTGGCCTTCCAAGACGTGAGCTTCGGCTACGACGGCGCCCCGGTCCTGCGCGGGATCAGCTTTCGGGCCGATCCCGGCCAGACAGTCGCCATCGTCGGACAGACCGGCTCGGGCAAGACCACCCTGACCCGCCTGGTCAACCGCATCTTCGACGCCACTTCCGGACGGGTGCTCGTGGACGGGGTGGAGGTCCGGGAGTGGAGCCTGGAAAGCCTGCGCTCCCAGATCTCGACCATCGAGCAGGACGTGTTCCTGTTCTCCCGCACCCTGCGGGAAAACATCGCCTTCGGCCGGGGGGACGCGAGCCCCGAAGAGATCGAGCGGGCCGCGCGGGAAGCCCAGGCCCACGACTTCATCGCCTCCTTTCCGCAGGGGTATGAGACAGTGGTGGGAGAGCGTGGGGTCACCCTGTCCGGGGGGCAGCGCCAGAGGGTGGCCATTGCCCGGGCCTTCCTGACGGATCCGCGGATCCTGATCCTGGACGACTCCACCAGCGCCATCGACAGCGCCACGGAGGACCAGATCCAGCAGGCCATGCGGCGCATCTCGGCCAGGCGCACGACCTTCATCATCACCCACCGCCTGAGCCAGATCCGCTGGGCCGACCGCATCCTGGTGCTGCGCAAAGGCGAGCTCGTGGACCAGGGGACCCACGAGGAGCTCATGAGCCGCTCGGCGGACTACCGGCACATCTTTGCGCGTTACGAAGCGGGAAGCTACGAAGCGGATAGCGGCGAAGCCGCCGCCGCGCCGGGAACATAGGAGAGCCTGGCATGCCGTTCATACTGGATGGGCTGGACACCGAAGACTACGATCGCCAGTACTCCGACCGGGAGCTCCTGGGCCGGATCGCCGGTTATTTTCGCCCGCACCGGCGGCAGATGACCCAGGCCGCTGCCGTCCTGACCCTGAACTCCGCGGCCGGCACCGCCGGGCCGATCCTGATCTCCCGCGCCCTGGACCTGGTGCAGACCAACCCCTCCACCGGCGTCATCCTGATGCTGTCCCTGGGGGTCCTGCTCCTGGGGGTGTTCGCCTGGGGCTTCAACTACCTCCGCCAGCTGCTCACCGCCCGGGTGGTGGGCGACGTGGTGCTCAAGCTCCGGGAGGACGTGTTCCACTCCGTCGTCCACAACGACATGTCCTTCTTCGACGAGCACCCCTCCGGCAAGATCGTCAGCCGCGTCACCTCCGATACCCAGGACTTCTCCGACGTGATCGCCCTGATCCTGGACCTGGCCAGCCAGGTGCTCCTCGTGGTTCTGCTGGCGGTCTGGCTGTTCACGATCGATGCCCCCCTGACCCTCCTGATCCTGGCCATGGCGCCGGTGGCCTTCGCCATCGCCCTGGCCTTCCGCCGCATCGCCCGGCGGGTCACCCGCAACGCCAAGCGGGTCACTGCGGTGATCAACGCCGAGATCCAGGAGTCGATCAGCGGGATCGTGGTGGCCAAGAGCTTCCGGCAGGAGCA
>JAFGFV010000075.1 GCA_016930895.1 Spirochaetales bacterium
GGTTCCAGGAAACTCATGCGCCTTTCTCCGTGACAAAGCTACATTGGGGAACCCGGGAAGTCAAAGCCCGCTCGCTCGGAGCCCGCTCGCTCGGAGGGAGAATTGCTATCCATTCTCTGTAACTTCTTGCACCGTCTGTTGTTTGTGGTATTGAGGCAGGACCTCATAGGGCCCCCGGGATTTCGACCTCCTTTGCCCGGGGGCCCTCCCTTTCTGCGAGCTGTTTCCTGTGCCCTGCAGCCGTCTGCCTCTCCCGTTCCGGCGCCGCGCTCGAGTCCGGCGGCGCCCCCACGCCCAGCGTACACTACGCAGAGGGATTCCGAGTTGACGCCTCCCGGCAGCTATTGATATTGTAGGGACGGGCGCAAACACGGAGGAGCTTCGGCGTGATCAAGCTGTTTCAGGGGGATTATCAGTCGGTTCAGAACGACGTGAACAACTGGATCGAGGTCTACAAGCCCCGGATCCTGGAGTTCAGACAGTCGCTGATCCTGATGGAGCACAACCTGATCGTCCTGCTGACTTTCCTCTACCAGAGCGAGTCGGAAACCGAGAAAGTAGAATACAAGATCAGCCCGGCGAAGAAATAGCTACCGCGCCTGCCTGGCGGCAACGCGGCCGGCCTGACGTTCCAACGGCTCCCTGTCATGACCATTTCGAGGAGAACAGGAATGCTCGATTTTGACAAAATGGACGGTTTGGTGCCTGCGATCGCGCAGGATGCCCAAACCGGCGAAGTGCTGATGATGGCCTTCATGAACCCGGAGTCCTGGAGGCTGACCCTCGAGACCCGGATTGCCCACTACTGGTCGCGCTCGCGGAACAAGCTCTGGAAGAAGGGCGAGACCAGCGGCAACATCCAGGAGGTGCAGGAAGTCCGGGTGGACTGCGACGCGGACTGCGTCCTGCTGCGGGTCAGGCAGGTCGGCGGGGCGGCCTGCCACATGGGATACCGCAGCTGCTTCTACCGGCGCGTGCAGGGGGACAGCCTGGTCATCGACGGGGAGAAGGTTTTCGACCCGGTCGAGAAATACGGAGACACGAAATGAATACCAAGAAGCTGAAGCTCGGGATCCCCAAAGGCAGCCTCGAGGAGGCCACGATCGAGCTCTTCCAGCGGGCCGGCTGGCGCATAACGATTTCCAGCCGCAACTACTTTCCCTCCATCGACGACGATGAGATCTCGTGCGCCCTCGTGCGTGCGCAGGAAATGGCACGGTACGTCGAGTCCGGCGTGCTGGACGTGGGGCTGACCGGACTGGATTGGGTGCTGGAAAACCAATCCAAGGTGGAGATCATCTCCGACCTCGTCTATTCCAAGACCAGCACCAAGAAGGCCTGCTGGGTCCTGGCTGTCCCCGGCGACTCGGACATCCAGAGCCTGGAGGACTGCGCGCAGAAGCGGATCTCCACGGAGCTGGTCGGTTTCACCCGGCGCTACTTCGAAGAGCTCGGAATTCCGGTAGAGGTCGAGTTCTCCTGGGGGGCCACCGAGGCCAAGGTGGTCGAGGGGCTGGTGGATGCCATCGTCGAGGTCACCGAAACCGGTTCCACCATTCGGGCCCACGGGCTGAGGATCGTCCACACCCTGCTGGAGAGCAACACCAAGCTCATCGCCAACGGTGCCAGCATGGCCGACGGATGGAAGCGCAGCAAGATCCGGCAGATCGCGCTGCTGCTCAAGGGCGCCCTGAACGCCGAGGGCATGGTCGGGCTCAAGATGAACGTGCCGGGAGAACGCCTCGACGAGGTGGTCAAGCTCCTGCCCAGCATCACGGCTCCCACCATCAGCCAGCTGTACAAGTCGACCTGGTTCGCCGTGGAATCCATGATCAACGAGGCCACCGTTCGCGAGCTGATTCCGTTGCTCATCGAGCGGGGAGCCGAGGGGATCATCGAGTATTCTCTCAACAAGCTCGTGGGCAGCCCGGACCAGATACCGTGAGGCCCCCAAAAAAATGCCCGTGACCTCGGGGGGGGACCCTCGGTACACGGGCAAAACTAAGGAGGAAATTGTCGAACTCAATATAAGCAAACATGACGCGGATAGTCAACAAAAATCGCTCGTTTTGCCTGCATCCGCGCGCCCTGCCTGGCGGAGGAACCTTCCGGGTGCGCCGTCGGCCTCCACACTCGGCGCCCGGCAGCTTGACTTTGCCATACACATCGATTAACTAGAACTTCCGGGCGGCTGCTCGGTGCTCCCGGGGCGCGGCCATCCGGGGGAGAAGGGAGGGTTTTGTGAGCGAAGATCGTGCACTGGAGGTCCTGAAGCAGGCCATCCTGCTCGAGCGGCAGGGAAGGGCGTTCTACGGGCAGGTGTCGCAGCAATCGCAGAGCCCGGCGGTGGCCGAGTTCTTCGGGCTCATGGCCCAGGAGGAGGCCCGGCACATCGAGATCCTCTCCGAGCAGTTTTCCAGCTACGCTTCAGGCGGCGGCTTCGCGGCGCCCAGCGAGTCCCCGGACAGCGCCGTGTCTCAGATCCTGACCAAGGATATCCGCTCGCAGATCTCGGCGGCAAGCTTCGAGGCGGCAGCCATTTCCGCGGCGATCGATATGGAGAAGCGCGCCGTCGACGTGTACTCGCAGAGGGCCCAGGCCGCGGAGGACCCCAACGAGCAGGGGCTGTATCGCTGGCTGGCCCAGTGGGAACAGGGGCACCTGAAGTTCCTGGCGGACATCAACGCCGAGCTGATCGAGGAGATATGGCACGAGAACAACTTCTGGCCCTTCTAAGCAGTGACGCCTGAAGAGCCCTCCCTGAGGGTTCGCGAGCTCTCCTTCTCCTACCCCGAGTACCCCGGCATGCCAGCGCAGCGGCTGTTTGCCCGCCTGGGGCTCGAGCTTCCCCCCCGTTCCATGACCGTGCTCCTCGGGCCGCCGGACACGGGAAAGACCACCCTGTGCCGGGTCGTGGCCGGGCTGGTCCCCCGCTTCTCCGGGGGGACCCTGGAGGGAGCCGTGTTCCTTCCGGACGGCGAGCTGGGCGGGCGGGCGCCCTTCGAGCTGGTGGAGCAGGTGGGTCTGGTGTTCCAGAACCCGGGTGACCAGCTGTTCTGCTCGCGGTGCGACCTCGAAGTGGCCTTTGCCCTCGAATCCCTGGGGCGTGGTCGCGAGGAGATCAGGGACCGGGTGGAGCGAGCCCTGGAGTGGATGGGCCTCGGACCCTTCGGGGACCGGGATCCTCTGACGCTTTCGGGGGGAGAGAAAAAGAAGCTCCTGCTGGCCTGCCTGCACGCCATCGATCCGCCTCTCTGGCTCCTGGACGAAACCCTGGACGAGCTGGATCCCGCCAGCCGGGAGAGGCTGCTCGGGTACCTGCGGGAACACGGGAAGACCGTGTTGCTGCCATCGGCCAAATGGCATCACCTGTTCACAGACTATGCGGATCGGGCGGCGGTCCTCGAAGACGGTGGCCTCCGGGACTTGGGTCGGGAGAAGACTGCCGGCTCCTTGGCGAAAGAGCTCCAGCGCACAGGCCTGACCCTCCCGGACAGCCTGCGACGCCGGGCTGTGCCCCTGGGCGACACTCTCATCGAAGCCCGGGACCTGGGCTTCCGGTACCCGGGGGAGGGCTCGTTCCGCCTGCGGGTACCCGAGTTTTCGGTCCGTGCCGGGGAAGTGGTGGCCCTGACCGGTGCCAACGGCTCCGGCAAGACCACGCTGGGCAGGATCCTGTGCGGGCTGTTGGAGCCCGGAGAGGGGAGTGTCCATGCTCGGGAGGCCGGGACCCTGCGCGCCGTACCCGCGGGGCGGCTGAACTCCTTCACCGGGTTCCTCTTTCAGGACCCGGACCTCCAGATCTTCCTGCCCACCGTGGCCGAGGAGCTGTCCTACGGGTTGCGGCGGCAGGGGTTGGACCCGGAGGGCATCGGCCGGGCGGTGGACGACGCGCTGGAGCGCTTCCGCCTGCCCGGCCCCGAGGTGCCGCCCGCTCTGATGAGCTACGGGGCCCGCAAGCGCCTTCAGGCGGCGATCTGCTACCTGCTCGAGCGCCCGGTGCTCGTGATCGACGAGGGGGATTCCGGCCTGGGCGCCCCGGAGTTCGCAGGGCTCCTCGAGGTGTTCCGAGGTCCCGGCCGCGGTCTCGTGTTCATCACTCACGACATGGAGCTGGCCGGGCGACTGGCCGACCGCACGGTGCAGATGCGGGAGGGCGGCACGGTGTGATCGCCACCCTGTATCGTCCCCGGGACAGCGCGCTGCACCGCTACGATCCCCGGTGCAAGCTGATCAACCTGTTGACCCTGGTTGTCGTCTTTTTTCTGCCGCTGCGGCTCTCTCACTTGGCCGCCTACCTGGCCTGCGCGGCGCTGCTCATCGGGGTGTTCCTCGGGGTCCGCGAGCTGTGGCCTCCGGTACGGACGATCCTCCCCATCCTGATCCTGGTGCTAGTGCTCACCCCGCCGTTTCATCGCCAGGGCACACCGCTGTTCGGCGAGTTCGTGCTGCTGACGGATCGGGGCCTGGCAGAGGCGCTGCGCCTGGTCATGCGCTTCACCGGCGTCACCCTCCTGTTCTTCGTGTACCTGCGGACCACCGATCCGGAGCGCGTGGTGCTCGCCTTGCGCTGGTTCGGCCTGCCCTTTGGCGCGGCCCTGGTCATCTCGATCGCCCTGCAGTACATACCGAACTTCAAGGTCCTGTACGGCCAGGTGCGGGACGCCCACCGGCTGCGGCAGGCCGCGCCCTCGGCCGGTCAAGGCCCTGTCAGCCCCAAGCGGCCGGGGCTGTTCGGCCGCTTGGCCAACTCGATTCCGGCCCTGACCTCCGTCTTGATCCTCTCGGTTCGACGCATTCCCGTGCTCGCCATGGTCCTCGAGAGCCGCGGGGTGGGGCGGAGCAACCGCCGTACCTCCTGGCAGAGTCTTCCCTCCGGGCGGAAAGTGCTGCCCTCCTGGCTGCTCTGTCTCGCGGTGGAGGCTGCCGCAATCGCCCCTGTGTTTCTGTTCCCATGAGCCCGTGATTGGTCTATACTGTGGGGCATGAACGAACCAAGAAGAGGCGGGGCGCTGGCCCGCAGTCCGGCGTTCCGGATCGCCTCCCTCGCAGTCCTGACGGCCGTGACCGCGGTGTTCACCTACATGGTCCGGATCCCCGTGGCCCCGACCCGGGGGTACCTGAACCTCGGGGACGTGGCGATCTATTTCACGGCCTTCAGCTTCGGGCCTGTTACCGCCTTGATCTCAGGCGGGCTGGGCACCGCCCTGGCGGACATGATCTCCGGGTATTCCCAGTGGGCCCCGATCTCCCTGGTCGTGCACGGCCTGCAGGGACTGGTGGCCGGACTGATCGGCGGCATCCTGGGTAAGGGCCCCAGGAGGGTGTTCAATCCCTACTGGCTGGTCGGAGCGGCCGCGGGCACCGTGCTCATGTGCGGCGGGTATCTGCTGTCAGGCACCTTCATGGTCGGGTTCGGGGCCGCGTTGGTCGAGCTGCCCGGCAACCTGCTGCAGAACCTGGCCGGGATCGCCGGCGGCATCCCCCTGGCCATGGCGGTGCGCAGGGCCTACCCGCCCATCGGAGAGATGCGGTGGTAGGGCTCTGGGCCCTCGGGCGCGTCGACGGGCCGCGGAACCGTGAGCCGGGCGTCCCGGAGGGCAGCAGGAGCCGAGGGTGAACGCCGCGGATCCGGCGAGCATCCGGGAAAACCTGGAGAGGGTCCGGGAGCGGATCGCCCGGGCGGCGCAGGGCTGCGGGCGTGATGCCGGCGAGGTGCGGATCATGGCGGTAACCAAGACCCATCCCGTGGAGACAGTGCGGGCGGCGTGGCAGGCGGGAGTGCGGCTGTTCGGGGAGAACCGCATCCAGGAGGCCGAAGGGAAGTACGCCCCGCTCCTGCGGGCTTCCGCCGACGAGGGGGGTCTGGATGGCGGGCTCAGCCTTCACCTGATCGGTCACCTGCAGCGCAACAAGGCGAGGGCCGCGGCGTCCCTCTTCGGCTGCGTGCAGTCCATCGACAAGGTGGAGACCGCCGAGGCTCTCGAGCGCCACTGCGGGGAAGCGGGACGGGTCATGGACGTGCTCCTGGAACTGAACACCAGCGGGGAGGAAAGCAAGTTCGGATGCGGGAGCGAAGGGGAGCTCCGGGGGGTCCTGGAGCGGATCCTGCCGTTGGAGCATCTGCGCGTGCGGGGGCTCATGACCGTGGGGCCGTTCACCGAGGATCAGGGGCGCATCCGGTCGGCCTTCGCGCGGCTGGCGGCGTTGTACGCCCGGCTCAGGGAGGAGTATCCGCAGCTGTCCCTGGACACGCTGTCGATGGGCATGTCGGGGGACTTCGAGGCGGCGGTGCAGGAAGGGGCGACCATGGTGCGCCTGGGCACCGTGCTCTTCGGTCCGCGCGGAACGTAGAGCGGAGAGGAAGCGTATCGTGGCGCAGCGTCGGCGGTCTCGACGCAAGAGAGCCGGGACCGTGCTGGGGGTAGTGCTTGCTCTCACGCTGATCGCCCCCCCGTGGGGCTTCGGCGAGGATCGCAGCCCGGAGGAGTACGGCGAGGAGGAGTTCCCCCAGATTCTCCAGGATCTGCGCAGGGGCGAGATCATCCTGGCCGGCTCCTTTCCCATCAGTCTCTTTCTCGCCTTGGAAGTATTCGACTTCTACAGGTACGCCGCCAACGACTGGGACCTGAGGTACGCCCCCTGGCCGCTGCGCTCCGCCTCCAGCGCGCCCTACGTTTCGTGGGAAAGGACCACGATCCTGGTTTCCGCCCTGTCGCTGTCCGCCGCCATCGCCTTGGCGGATTACATCGTGGGAAAGATCGTTGAGCGTCGAGCCCAGGACTCTCCGACTCGAGGCCGCTGAGCTCGGCCCCTCCGGCAGCCGGATCGACTCCTACATCGCGGACGCTCTCGGGCTGTTTTCCCGCAGCCAGGTCAAACGGCGGGTCCTGGAGGTGCGCCTCAACGGCAAGGCGGTGCGCCTGTCCAAGAAGGTCCACAGCGGGGACATCCTGGAGATCCGCTACGCGGAGCCTCCGGAGCCCACCGTGGAGCCCGAGGCGATCCCCCTGGAGATCCTGTTCGAGGACGAAAACGTCGTGGTGGTGAACAAGGCGCAGGGCATGGTCGTGCACCCCGCTGTCGGAAACTGGTCCGGCACCCTGGTCAATGCGCTCCTGCACCACTCGCAAAGCCTGGCCGGACTGTTCCCCGGCGGCACTGCGATGCGGGCCGGCATCGTTCATCGGCTGGACAAGGACACCTCGGGGGTCATCATCACGGCCAGGAACCCCGAGGCGGTGGAATTCCTGTCCGGGCAGTTCCGGGCGCGGCGGGTCGCCAAGCAGTACCTGGCCATCGTCCACGGGCCGCTGCCGGAGCGGGAGGGGGTCGTGGAGAACCGCATCGCCAGAGACCCGCGCCACCGCAAGCGCTACACCTGTCTGGCCGGCCTGGCGGGGGCGGAAGCGGGGCCTGGGAAGCCGCGAGCGCAGTCCACCCGCGCCGAGGCGGCACACGCAGGCACGGGGCCGGAGTTGCTGCCCGGCAAGAGCGCGGTCACGCGCTATCGAGAGCTTGCCCGACTGGGGGCGTTCAGCCTGGTCTCTCTTCGTCCACGCACCGGCCGGACCCACCAACTCAGGGTCCACATGGCCCACCTGGGCTGCCCCATCGTTGGGGACCTCCTGTACGGCCGGAGGGCCTCACCGTACTCCCTGATGCTGCACGCTTACCGTCTGCGGATCACGCTCCCCGGGGAAACCCAGCCCCGGACCTTCCGGGCGCCCATCCCCGAGCGGTTCCGGCGTTTCATCCGCGAGAGCCGCCGCGGCGCCTGAGAATCCGAGGCTCGCGCGCCGGGCCCGGGCTGGAGCAGCCGTCGGCCACCCCCCGAGCGGGGAGTCGCGGACCGGCTACGGGGCCTGCGCGAGCGCGGGGTTCAGCAGGCGTTCGACCTCCAACCGGGTCGGCGGGCCGTGCCCCGGAAAGATGAACACGTCCTGGCCGAGCGAGAGTATCTTCTTGCGGATCGAAGTCAGGAGCAGGGCCCGCTCGAAGGCGGTGTCCGTTTCGCCGATCCTGCCGGCCGACAGGGTGTCCCCGGTGAAGAGCAGCTGCTCGCTCAGGTAGCACACCGAGTCGCTGGAGTGCCCGGGAGTCTCCAGCACCCGGAACTCGAACCCCGCGACCTTCAGGCTCCTGCTTTCCCGAACCGCCTGGGCCGGGAAGCTGAGCTGCTCCGGGTCGTGGCAGTGGACCGTGGCATCGTAGACCTTGAGCAGGGTGGAGATGCCGTTGACGTGCGCCCGATGTCCGTGCGTCAGCAGCACGTGGCGGAGGTAGAAGCCGTGCTCTTCGATCAGGGACAGCAGGCCGGTGTCGAAGATCCCGGCATCGATCAGCACGGCGTCCCCAGGCCCGTCGGGGCCCAGGAGGTACGAGTTCGAGAAGTTGATGATGGAGAAGTAGCTGTACAACCTCACGAGTGTTGCGGTTCCTCGGAAAAGAAGGCGTCTTCGGTGTTGGAGGCTCGGAAATCCGGCTCGCTGATTCGCGAGTGCTCGAAGCGGACCTGCCTCAGGTTGCAGTCCCGGAAACCCGTCTTGACCAGGGTTGCGTTGATGAACCGGCTGGCGTACAGATCCGACTCGTCGAAACGGGTGCCGCTGCAGTCGATGCCGTTGAAGTTGCAGCGCAGCAGATCCGAACCGCTGAAATCACCGCCACGGATGGTGCTGCCGGCAAACACGACGCAGTGCAGGGTCGCGCCGCGGAAACTGCAATCGGTCAACTGCGCGAAGTCCAGGAAGACCAGCCGGAAGGTAGCCTCGTCGAATCGGAGTTTCGAGAGCACCGCGTGACTGAGGTTGCACCTCAGGATCCGCTTGCCACTCAAGTCGAGGCCCTCGAGCTGGACCCCCGGCAGGCTCAGATCCGCGATCTCGCGGTTCTCTTCCAGGTAGCGCACCAGCTCGGCAGTGTAGGCGGCGGGATCCGGGTGGTGCATGATGCAGGTCGCGCTGCGGAAGGCCGCCGGCGACGGACAACCAGCCACAGCGCAAGGGGTGACAGGAAACATTCCATTCAGCTTACCGCACAAGCCGCACGCTCCTCAAGGGCTTGCCTTCCCGGTGGCGCGGCCGGGCGAGCGTTGCCAAGCCCTCCCGGGTTCGTATAGAATGAGAGCCGATGAGATTCTGCAGCTTGTGCGGTCACAGCCTCGGGGATGACGTGGAGGTGTTCCGCTCGTCGACCTGCCCTTCCTGTGATGGGGACCTCAAGATCTGCCTGAACTGCCGCTTCTACAAGAAGGGGGCCCACTGGCACTGCCTGGAGACGATCCCCGAGCCTGTAGCGGAGAAGGACCGGGCCAACTTCTGCGACTATTTCCGGTTCCGGGAAGGCCCGGCGCCGGAGGCGCCCAAGGGCGGCCACCAGCGCGCCGCGGATGATTTTCGGAAACTCTTCGGGAATGGAGCCTGAGCCTCTCCTGTTCTTTGACTCCGGGGTGGGCGGCCTTCCGTATCTCGCCTCGGCGCGCCAAAGACTCCCAGGCGCCGACTACGTCTATCTCGCCGATCGCCTGAACTACCCGTACGGGGAGAAACCCGCCGGGGACCTGCGCCGCCTGGTCCTGGAGGCGATGGGCCAAGCCCTCGAACGCTTCCGGCCCAGGCTCGTGGTTGTGGCGTGCAACACCGCCTCGGTGGTGGCGCTGGATGCGCTGCGTCGCAGCTACCCCGTGCCGTTCGTCGGAGTGGTGCCGGCGGTCAAGCCGGCTGCCGAGCACCTGGGCGGCAGCCGCCTGGGCGGCGGGCGTTTGGGCGGCGGGCGTTTGGGCGGCGGGCGCCTGGCGGTCGTGGCCACCCGCGGGACCGTCTCGGGAGAGTATCTGCGGCAGCTGGTGGAGGATTACGCCTCCGGCGTGGAGGTTCTCCGCATCCCGGTGGCGGAGCTCGTAGACTACGCCGAACACACGCCCCCTCCCCGAAACCTGGAGCGAGACGAAGCCATGGTTCGCCGGGCGCTGGCTCCGCACCTGCGCGACGGTCTGGGTAGCGTGGTTCTCGGGTGCACCCATTTCACCCTTCTCGAGGAGGCGTTCCGTCGGGTTCTCGGGCCCGGGGTGGAGGTGATCGACTCCCGGGAAGGGGTCGCCCGGCGGGTGGTGTCCCTCCTCGAGCAGCCCGGCGCAACGCGGTCGCAGGCCCCGGAACCTCGGTCCGCGGAGGGGCGGGCGCGGCTGTTCATGAGAGGGGGCGCGGGGGAGTTGCCGCGCTATCGCGCCTTCGCAGCCGCGTTCGGGCTCGAGTTTGGCGGGCCGCTGGAGCCGCCGGGACCGCTGGAGCCCTCCGGGCAGCCGGCCGAACGCCACCGGGGCAGCCGGCCGAACGCCGCGGGGTCACGAAAGGCCGGCCCTTCGCACGCGGGGGCTGAATGAGCGGCTCCCTGCTCACGGGCACGGTTCTGTTCGGCATGAACAATATCTACACCGTGGAGGTGGATGGCCGGCAACTGCAGTGCCGGATCAAGGGTAAGGTGCTGCAGACCGAACGTACGGAGTACAACCCGATCGCGGTCGGCGACAGGGTCACGCTTCGGCAGGATGCATACTCCGACGGGACCGGCTGGATCGCCGGGCGCGAGCCGCGTCGCAGCCTGCTGTCCCGGTGGAACAAAAAGCGCCAGTCGGTGCAGGCGATCGCCGCCAACGCGGACCTGCTGGTCGGCGTAAGCTCCTTCCAGTCCCCCCCGTTTCGCCCCCGCTTTCTCGACCGCCTGCTGGTGAGCGCCGAGGCCTCGAAGCTCGAACCCCTGATCGTGGTGAACAAGAGCGACCTGCCTTCGGAGCCCGCTGCCGAAAAACGCCTGGCGGAGTACCGCCGGATCGGCTACCGGGTGCTGCGGTGTTCGGCCCGCACGGGGGCGGGCGTGGGCCAATTAAAGGAGGCGCTGCGGGGCAGGGTGGCGGTGTTCTTCGGCCAATCCGGGGTCGGCAAGTCGAGCATTCTCAACCGGATAGCGCCGGGATTGAGCCTGCCGGTCGGAGAGGTGTCCCAGAAGCACAACCGCGGCAGCCACACGACCAGCTTCGCCAGGATGTTCCGGCTGGAGGGCGGCCTCACGGTGATCGACACGCCGGGGATCCGCGAGCTGGAGATCGCGGATGTCGAACCCGAAGAGCTGCCCTTTCTGTTCCGGGAGTTCGCGGAGTTGGCTCCCCGCTGCCTCTATACCGGCTGCCAGCACCTCGACGAGCCCGGCTGTGCCGTACGGCAGGCAGTGGAGGCCGGAAGCATCCACCACGATCGTTACGAGAGCTACCTGCGGATCTATGCGGACCTGAAGAGCTTCTACGAGGCGCGCCATGGATCCCCATACCCTTGAGCTGCTGGACTTTCCGCGCATTCTGGAGCGTCTGCAGTCCTCCTGCCTGAGCGAGCTCGGGCGGGAGCGGCTCGGGAGCGAGAGCATCGCCACGGATCCGGTCGAGGTGGGCGAGCGCCTGGAGCTGGCGCGGGCCTTCCGAAGGATGCTGGAGAGCGGGCGCGCGTTTCCGCAGCTGGATCTGCCGGACGTACGCGCGCTGCGACCGAAGCTGTTCAAGCGCGGCGTGGTGCTCGAAGTCGAGGAGCTGTTCCACCTGGGGCGTTTCCTGTCCTCGTGCGGGCGGCTCAAACGCCACCTCGGCGGGGCGGGGGAGGCGCTCCTCGAGCCGCTGGAGAGCCGCCTGCCGGAGCTCAAGGAGCTCAGCCGCGCGGTCTCCGCCGTGATCGACCGGGACGGTCAGGTGCGGGAGGATCATATCCCGGCCCTCAAGGAGCTCAGGGAGCGCATCCGCAGGGCCGAGCGCGACACCGAGCGCCTGGCCCGGGAGTTCCTGAACAACCCGGACTACCGGACCTTCTGGCAGGGAGAGCTGCCGGGTCAGCGCAGCGGCCGGACTGTGCTGCCCCTGCGCAGCAACTTCAAGGGCAGGATCCCGGGGATCGTTCACGACGTCTCCTCCAGCGGCTCGACGCTGTATCTCGAACCGCAGGAGATGGTGGAGCGCAACAACGAGATCGCCGAGCTCGAAGGTCGCTACCGCCGCGAGCTGCACAGGATATTGCGCGAGTTGAGCGCGCAGGTTCTGGGGCGCTCTGCCGAGATCCAGCAGAGTCTCGAGACCCTTGCGGAGCTGGACGCGCTCTATGCCCGGGCGGACTACGCAATCCGCAGTCGCTGTCGGGCGGCGGAACCCGGGGGCGGGGAGATCGAGTTGATCGAGGCGCGCCACCCGCTACTCAAGGATTGCGTGCCCGTGTCCCTGAAGGTCGGAGGCGGGTACCGTGTCCTGATCGTGACCGGCCCGAACACCGGCGGCAAGACGGTAACCCTCAAGACCGTGGGGCTCCTGGCGCTCATGAACCAGTTCGGCACGGAGATCCCGGCGGGGGAGGGAAGCCGCCTGCCGGTGTTCGACGACGTGCTGGCGGATATCGGAGACGAGCAGTCGATCGAGCAGTCCCTGTCCACCTTCTCGGCGCACATCGGGAACATCGCCCGCATGGTCGCTGCGAGTACCCGTCGGTCCCTGGTGCTCTTCGATGAGCTCGGGGCCGGCACGGACCCGGAGGAGGGGGTGGCCATCGCCATGGCCCTGCTGGACCATTTCATCGAGAAGGGGTGCGTGTGCCTGGCTACCACCCACCACGGAATCCTGAAGAACTACGGATACTCGCGGGAAGGGGTGGAGAACGCCAGCATGGGGTTCGATCGGCGGACCCTGACGCCCACCTTTCGGATCCACATCGGGATCCCCGGGGAAAGCCACGCCCTGGAGATCGCCCAGCGCAGCGGCATCGGCGAGGAGCTCCTGGAGAGGGCCCGCAAGTACCTTCGCGAGGAGCGGGGGGACGCCGCGGAGCTGATCCGCAGCCTGTCGGACCGGCAGCGGGAGCTCCTCGAGGCCGAAGAGCATCACCGCGAGCGGGAGTCGGCCTTCCGGGAGAAGCTCCGGGAGACGGACCTGCGGGACCTGCGGCTGCGTCAGCGGGAGCTGGAGCTCAAGGAGCACGGCCTCGGCGAGATCCGCCGCCTGCTGCGGGAGAGCCGCAGCGAGTTCGAGCACCTGGTGGAGCGCCTCCGGCAGGAGGCGGCGGAGGGCGCCTCGGCGGAGCGCGCCTCGGCGGAGGGCGCCGGGCCGAGGGGCGAGCCCGCCCCGGCCGGGGGCGGACAAACCCGCCGCGAGGCCCGAGAGTTCTTTCGGGCCCTGGAGGCCGAGGTCGACCGGCAGGAGCGCGACCTGGAACGCAACCGCTCGGGTCTGGCCGGCACCCGCGCAGGGGAGTTGGGACCGGGCGTGGAGGTCGTGGTGCGCCGGTCCGGCAAACGGGGAAGGATCATCAGGCGGGCCAAGGGGGAGGGGTGGCTCGTGGAAACGGACACCCTGCGGGCGTCTTTCCCGGCGGCGGAGCTGGAACCGGCACCGCCGGGGGACCGCGAGCAGGAGGCCGCACTGTCGATTCGGGAGGAGGTGAGCGGAGCCCCGGCCGCCTTCGAGCTCGACGTCCGGGGGATGCGGCTGGAGGAGGCCATCCGGGAGCTGGAGCGGCAGCTCGATCGGGCCCTGCTCGGCAACCTGGGGGAGTTCAGCGTGATCCACGGGATGGGCGAAGGGGTGCTCCAGCAGGGGGTGCATCGCTACCTGAAGGGCAACCCTCACGTCAAGGACTACTACTTCGCCGCCCCGGATGCCGGGGGCTTCGGCAAGACCATCGTCCGCCTGTGAGCTCCCGCTCCTGCGATGGGCCGGGGGGGCTACGGGCTCCGGGGCTGTGCGCGCCGGGGGGCTGCGGGCTCCGGGGCTTCGGGGGCAGGCGGCGACAGCGCTGGCGCTGCGGGCTGCGAGGGCGGGCGCGGCCTTGCCTCGCTGTCGGTGGGCGTTCTATGATGGGGCTCCGAAGCGCTTTGTACCTATGAATCTGGCGTTTGTGCTCGAGCTGGTTACTCGCTGGGAGCTGCTGTTGATCGCGGGGATCCTCATGATCCTGATTCCCCTGGTCTCCTACATCGCCAGTGTGCGCCGCGGCCCCCGGCGCCGCAGGTTCCTGTCTCCAGCCGACAGGGCCCTCGTGGAACCGCCGCGCGGTCCGGTGGAATCCTGAGGCTTCGGCGCAGTGAAGAGCATCATCATCCGGGGCGCGCGGGAGCACAATCTCAAGGGGATCGACCTGGAGCTGCCCAGGGACCGCCTGGTCGTGATCTCCGGCATCAGCGGTTCGGGCAAGTCTTCCCTGGCCTTCGATACGATCTTTGCCGAAGGTCAGCGCCGCTACGTGGAATCCCTCTCCGCCTACGCACGACAGTTCCTGGGGCGCCTGGACAAGCCCGACCTGGACTACATCGAGGGACTGTCCCCGGCCATCGCCATCGAGCAGAAGAGCACGCAGCGCAACCCGCGCTCCACCGTGGGCACCGTGACCGAAATCCATGACTACCTGCGCCTGCTCTACGCCCGGGTCGGAACGCCGCACTGTCCGCGCTGCGGCCGGGAGATCCGCGAGCAGCCCGTGGACCAGATCGTAGATGCCCTGGCCGCTCTGCCGCCCGGCACGCGCCTGACCCTGCTCGCCCCGGTCGTTCAGGCGCGCAAGGGGGAACACCAGAAGCTCATCGACGACGCCCGCAGAGCAGGGTTCGTGCGGGTCCGGGTCGACGGGCAAATCCACTCCCTCGACGAGAAGATCGAGCTGGACAAGAACAGGAAGCACGACGTGGAGGTGGTGGTGGACCGGCTGGTGGTCCAGGGGCTGGGCACGAAGCGCCTGGCGGAGAGCGTGGAGACGGCGCTGGAGACCGGCGGGGGCCGCCTGATCGCCCTGATCCGCTCCGATGGGGCGCAGCGCGAGGAGTTCTTCTCCCAGTCAGCGGCCTGCCCGACCTGCGGCATCAGCCTTCCCGAGCTCGAGCCACGGCTGTTCTCGTTCAACAGCCCCTTCGGAGCCTGCCCCGCCTGCTCGGGACTCGGGATCACCCTGGAATTCGATCCCAAGCTGGTGGTGCCCGACCAGAGCCTGTCGATCAACCAGGGGGCGATCGCCACCCACAACCCCAAGGCCAACTGGCACCGCAGCCTGCTGGAGTCCCTGGCCCGGCATTTCGGCTTCGACCTGGACACGCCTTGGAGGGACTTGTCGCCGGAGGTCCGGCAGGTGATCCTGGAGGGGAGCGGTGAGCAGATCCGCTTCGAGTACATCAACCGGGAGAAGACCGGCCGCTACGACTATGTCTCGGAGTTCCCGGGCATCCTCAAGGAGCTGCACCGGCGCTACCTGGAAACCACCTCGGACGGCATCAAGGAGTGGCTCGAAGGGTTCATGAGCCAGAGGGTATGCCCGGTGTGCGGCGGCAAGCGCCTCAGGCCCGAAAGCCTGGCGGTCACGGTCGGCGGGCTCAACATATACGAGCTGAGCTGCCTTCCGGTCAAGGGGGCGCTGGATTTCTTTTCCGCTCTGCAGCTGGGCGAGGTGCAGGAGTCCATCGCCCGCCAGGTGCTCAAGGAGATCCAGGCCCGGCTATCGTTCATGATGGACGTGGGACTGGAGTATCTCACCCTGGAACGCAAGGCCTCAACCCTCTCCGGCGGCGAGGCCCAAAGGATCCGCCTGGCGACCCAGATCGGCTCCTCGCTGGTCGGGGTCCTGTACATCCTGGATGAGCCCACCATCGGCCTGCACCAGCGGGACAACAGCCGCCTGCTGGACACACTCCTGCACCTGCGGGACCTGGGCAACACCCTGATCGTAGTCGAGCACGACGAGCAGACCCTCCGGGCCGCGGACTACGTCGTGGACCTGGGTCCCGGGGCGGGCGTGCACGGAGGCGAGGTCGTGTTCGCCGGCACCGTCGACGAAATCCTCCACTCCCGCTCCTCCCTGACGGGCAAGTACCTGTCCGGGGCACTCACGATCGAGGGCCCGGGGCGCAGGAGGACGGGCAACGGCGCGGTCCTGCGCCTCACGGGCGCGGCCGAGCACAACCTCAAGAACCTCGACGTGAGCTTCCCTCTCGGGCTGCTGACGGTGATCACCGGGGTCTCCGGCTCCGGCAAGTCCAGCCTGCTCACGGACCTGCTGTACCCTGCCCTGTCCAACCGGGTCGGCAGAACGAGGCTTCCCGAAGGTGCGTTCGCGGGCATCGAGGGGACCGAGCACATCGACAAGGTCATCAACATCGACCAGAGCCCCATCGGGAGGACCCCGCGCTCCAATCCGGCCACGTACGTGGGCCTGTTCACCCCGATCCGGCAGCTGTTTGCCTCCCTGCCGGAGTCCAAGGCCCGGGGGTACCAGCCGGGACGCTTCTCCTTCAACGTGAAGGGGGGACGCTGCGAGAAGTGCCGCGGGGCGGGCACGATCAAGATCGAGATGCATTTCCTGCCGGACGTCTACGTGACCTGTGACGTCTGCAAGGGCAGGCGTTTCAACCGGGAAACCCTGGAGGTGCGGTACCGCGGCCGAAACATCTTCGAGGTCCTGGAGATGACCGTCGAGGAAGCGTGCGAGTTTTTCGAAAGGATCCCGGCGATTGCCCACAAGCTCCGGGTCCTGAGGGAGGTGGGCCTGGACTACGTGCAGCTGGGGCAGTCTGCCCTGACCCTGTCCGGCGGGGAGGCCCAACGGGTCAAGCTGGCCCTCGAGCTCTCCCGCCGCAGCACGGGCAGGACCTTCTACATCCTGGACGAGCCGACCACCGGCCTGCACTTCGCGGACGTCAAGAAGCTCATGGAGGTCCTGCACCGCCTGGTGGACAGTGGGAACACGGTGGTGCTGATCGAGCACAACCTGGACGTGATCAAGCAGGCCGACCATCTCATCGACCTCGGTCCCGAGGGGGGCGACCGGGGCGGGGAGATCGTGGCTGTCGGAACGCCGGAGGAGATCTGCCGGTCCCCCCGCTCGTACACCGGACAGTACCTTCGACAGGTCCTATCTCCGACCGCGGGAGACCGGCCGTGAAGCCGCCGCGCGGGGTCCGGGTGCCGTTGCTGGCCGTCTGCCTGGGGGCGGCCCTCGCTGCCGGGCGGCTGGAAGCCCAGGAAGCCCAGGAAGCCCAGGAAGCGGTCGCCGGCGCGGAGGAGCTGGGGCTGATCCGGGACACCCTGCTGCGGGACATCGAGACCGCGAGCTACTACGAGCTGGTGGCGTGGTGCCGGGAGCAGGGATTGGAGGATTCCGGTTCCCGACAAGTTCTCAGGCAGCGCCTGATCGACCACTACCGGCTGGAGGCCCTGCGGCCGGAGGTCTCCGGCGAGCCGCGCCGCGTCCTGGAGATCCAGTCGGCGAGGGAAACCGAGTATTTCACCATCGAGGAGGTGAGCGAGAACTACGTGGTGCTTAAGGGGGACGTGCTGGTGGAGCTGCGGGAGGACGAGGCGGTCCACCGCATCCGCGCCGGCCGCATTCTCCTGAACGAGTCTGCCGGTCTGCTGACCGCGGAAGGGGGCATCGAGTACACCCTCCTGAAAGGCCAGGAGGAAGAGGTATTCCGCGGCGAGAAGCTGACCTTCGACATCGATGACTGGGCGGGGGTCTTTTTCCTGGGCGGGCTGGAGGCGGACCGACAGATTTCCGGCAAGAGCGTGACCTTCCGCTTCGAGGGCGAAAGGATCGCCAGGCTGGCGGACGACACCGTGGTCATGGACGGGGGCACCATCACCTCCTGTGAGAACCGCGAGGCGCCCCACTATCAGATCCGGGCGCGCAAGATCTGGGTCCTGGCTCCGGGGGAGTGGGCCATCCTGAGTGCGGTGCTGTACGTGGGGCGCGTGCCGCTCGCCTACCTGCCCTTCTACTTCCATCCGGGGGACGAGTTCTTCTTCCACCCGGCGATCGGGATCCGGGAGAGGGAGGGGTATTACGTGCAGACCACCACGTACCTGATCGGCCAGAAGCCCACCAAAGCCAGCGCCCTGTCCTTTCTGGCGGCCGCCGAGGAGAGCACCGTCGAGTACCGCAAACGGATTCGGGGGCTGTTCCTACGGCCCGTGGAGGGCGAGACGGTCGAGAGCCGCGATGAGCGATTCCTCAAGATCCTGCTCGACGCGTACGCCCGCCTGGGAGTCTTCGTGGGGACTGCCGGGAGCTTTCCTCCGGGGGCGAGTTTCAGGGGAGGAGTGGCGTTCAGCCGCAACATCTACGAGGTGGGGGGGGTGTACGTGCCCTACACGGAGGTGGACGGGGAGTATCGATCGGTGTGGAACTGGAGCCGCTTGTTCGGCGCCCGGGTGCCCTTTCGGTACGGCCTGGACGCCAGCTGGTCGCTGAGCCAGGGCAGGTACGCGTTGAGCGGCAAGCTGGAGCATTACTCCGACGCCCTGTTCCTGGAGGAATTTTTCGACCGATCAGAGGAGATCGGGCTGACCCGGCTGGCGGGGTTGGAGGAGGGGTCCAGCACCTCGGTGGCCACCGGAGAAAAGCAGTCCCTGAGCTGGGAGATCAACAGCTCCCTGGACTTCTCCGACATCAGCAGCTCGCCGCTGCTCAAGACCCTCTCGGTACCGTACCTGAACGCCAACCTGGTGTGGAACCTGCAGGTGGACCAGTCTCCCGAGCCGGAGGCGGCGGATTCCCGCTTCTACGCCCCCACCTCGCTCAGGATCCCTACGGCCTCGGTGCAGATCAGCGGGGAGCTGCTGAACCTCACCGGCGCTCGCGCGCGGCGAGCCGCAGAACAGGGCGAGTCCGAGATCCCCGAGTGGAGCCGGGAGCTGCGGGTGCCGGCGGCGCTGGAGACGCCAGGGGGGCTGGAGACGCCAGGGGGGCTGGAGACGCAGGCGGCGCCGACGCGAGACGCGCTGGAGACACCGACGCCCTCGGAGCGCCGGCCCGGGCACGCGAGCCGGGGGGAGTCCCTTGCGCTGCGCCCGCCTTCCCCGCAGTCGGACCTGCCCACCGCCGCCGAGGCCACCCCGTTCAGCCTCAACGTGAGCTACCAGGTGCGTCCCAACGTGAAGGTGGAGCAGGTCTTCGATTCTGGCAGCTGGACCACGGCCGCCGACGTGGACGGGGATTTTCGGTACACCAGCGTGGATACCTACGGCACGACAAGCGTGGACTACAGGCTGCAGGTCCTAGAGGACCTCCTGGCGGTCAATGGAGGCCTTCTGTTCGCAGGCAACTACCGAAAGAGCATCGATCAGGGGTACGGAGACGACACTGGGTGGGCGAACCTGGTTCTGGGCGACTACCAGTACTCCCAGCTCAACCTGAGGAACACCTTCAACGCATCCTCCTACCCGCTGCGGGGCGTGGGCATCTTCGGAAAGTCCAGCCTGAGCTATTCGCTGGCCTGGACCGTGTTTCGCTACTCCCTGGCAGGCAGCGTGGGGCTGGAGCCGGTGTTCGCGGCCAGCGGGCCGGAGTGGAGCCCCGGCGGGGTGAGCCAGCACAGCCTCAAGGGCGAGCTCGCGTGGCACGCGTTCGAGCGCGACAACGCCCTGAGCCTGAGCATGCAGCTGTGGCCGAGGGACGTGGAGATCACGGCCAACGCCGCCTTCCAGCTGTGGATGCTCCGGACCACGATCAACAGCGTGTTTCGGGAAGACACCTGGGGGTCGGAGATCCCGGTGGTCCTCCAGGAACAGCTGGAGATCGCGCCCGAGGTAACGCTGCTCCAGGAGCTGCGGTTTGCGGTTCTACCCCAGGAGGCACGTGCGGTTGTCGCGACCCGCAGCTACAGCTCGTTGAAGCTCTGGGGTTTGTCCGCAGCGTTCACGGCGGACCGGGAGTATTCGGAGCTGTCGGGGTGGGGGCAATTCATCGAACCGGCCCTGGTTAGCGCCAGCTACAGGCTCCCGGAGCAGAAGCTTTTCCTGTGGAAGAACCGAATTCAACTTCAGAGCTCCCTGAGCTCGGGGTGGTCCATGAACCTGCGCGACTACACCAGCAACAGCCTCGATTTCTCGTTCACCTTCCGGATGCTCGTCCACGAGTTCATGGAGCTGTCGTTCACTTCCGTGTCGTACAACAACCGCACGTATCTGTATTTCCCCGGGATAGCCGAGAAGGAGGGATTCGCCTGGGTCAACCCGATCGTGGACCTGCTGCGTTCGTTCAACTTCGCCAACAGGGCTGAGCGAGAGGCCTCGGCGTTCAAGCTCCGGAGCATCAACGTGAACCTGGTGCACCACCTGCATGACTGGGACCTGACCCTCCAGTACAGCGGCAGACCCGAGCTGACCTACCGGGTCCCGGCGGGAGCCCCTTCGGGAGAGCCGGCCAGGTACCGCTACGAATGGAACAACACCTTTTCGGTATACCTGCAGTGGGTACCGATACCCGAGCTGCGCAGCACTCTGGCGGGCGAGAAGCTGGGAGAGGACCCGTGGGACCTGACCTTGCGCGGGGAGCAGGAGTGAGCGGCGGCGGGCCGCTCGGGAGCCGGCGGCGGCTGCAGTCGCCCGGCTTCCGGGCCCGGCGCGAGCACCGGCAACGCGCGCCCCAACGTCGGGCCGCCGGGCACCCCGAGGGAGCCCTCGGCAGGCCCTCGGCAGGCCCTGGCCGGGGTTGACTTTGCTTTTGGGGGCGCTTACATTCAGGAAATAGGAGGATTATGGGGAAACACCTGGCTGTGGTCCTCAGAAATCCGGAGAGATTCCAGGAGCTCTTCGGGGTCAACGATGGGAACCTGAACGCTTTCGAAGATGCGCTGGGCGTTCACCTTTATTTCCAGGGAAACAAGGTATTCATCGACTCGACGGATGAAGGAGTGAGGGGGCGCTTCGAGGCCCTGGTGGACCAGCTGGAGGATCATATACGCATGGGCCAAATTCCGGGGCCCGACCTAATCCGCGCGGTGAGCTGCTCTCTCGATGCTCCGGATCGACAGGACGTAGAACTGCTCAAGGACACCTGCGTGGTGATTCCGCGGGGCCTGCGCAAGGTCTTTCCCCGTAGTCACAACCAGGCCTGTTACCTTCGCGCGATCGAACAGCGGGACTTAGTGTTCGGCATCGGCCCCGCCGGCACGGGCAAGACCTACCTTGCGGTCGCGCAGGCGCTGCGGCACGTGCTCAACCGCGAACGAAAGAAGCTCATCCTGACGCGGCCGGTGGTGGAGGCCGGAGAGAACCTGGGCTACCTTCCGGGAGACCTCGAACAGAAGATCAGCCCGTACCTGCGCCCGCTCTACGACGCCATGGAGGCCTTTCTGCCCCTGGAGACGATCCGACGGCTCGAGGAGACCCGGGTCATCGAGATCGCGCCGCTGGCCTACATGCGGGGTCGAACGCTGTCGGACTGCTTCGTCATCCTGGACGAGGCGCAGAACACCACCCGCGAGCAGATGAAGATGTTCCTGACCCGCATCGGCGAGGGCTCCAAGGCCGTGGTGACCGGGGACATCACCCAGATCGATCTTCCCAGCCGCAAGTCTTGCGGGCTGCTGAACGTGATCTCGATCCTCAAGACCATCGGCGAGATCGAGTTCGTGTTTCTGGGCGAAGAGGACGTGGTCCGCAATCCACTGGTCCGCAAAATCGTCCGCGCTTATGAAGCCAACGAAGAAGAGTAAGGGGGCGATCTGGCCCTTCTCGCGCCTCCGGCAGCGGGAAGGCGCGGTCCGGGATCGCTGGATTGTGACCCTCGGGGGGCTCAGCTTCGCCGTGAGCCTGGGCATCATTCTCGTGTCGACCCAGTTCGGCTCCCTGCTCAACTCCATCCGCCCTTCGGACTACCAGGTGGGATCGGTGGCGGAACGTGACGTGGTGGTCGAACGGGACATCGTCTACGTGGACGAAGAAGCGACCCGACTCAAGCGTGAAGCGGCGGGCAAGCTGGTGCTGCCGATTTTCCGGATCAACGAAAACATCACCGAGAACATCCTCAAGCGCTTCGAGGGCTTCCGGCGTGCCCTCTCGGCTCTCCTGGCGAGCGAGGAGAGCGTCGAGACGGTCTTTCTGCGGCTTCAGGTGGAGTACCCGGGGGTTCTGACCCGGGAAACCCTGACTGAACTGCTGGAGGCGCAAGACCCGCAGGAGGTGCTGGGCGCGGCGGAGGTTTACCTCGAGGAGATCATGACGACGGGTCTGGTCCGTCTGCCGGAAGGCGACGCGGCGCTCGAAGGGGCCCGGGAGCTCGAAGTGTGGCGGTGGAGGGAAGGCAACCTGGAGAAGGAGACCTACGCCGTAGGGGACGTGCTCACCGTGGAGGGGCTGGGCGCCGCGATGGAAGCGCGGTTGGAGGAGCGGCCGGAGGCGCAGGTTCGGCTGATCGGGGCCCTGATGCTGCCGTTCGTCGAGGAAAACGGGTTCTACGACGCGGAGGAGACGGAGAAACGGCGCCGCAAGGCCATGAACGAGGTCGATCCGGTGCAGGCCAAGCTCGTCCGTGACCAGGTCATCGTCCGCAAGGGAGACATCATCACCGAGAAGACGGCGGAACAGATCCGGGCCCTCGGGGAGTATTCGACGACCGTCAACATGAACACCTTGGCGAGCTCGATCCTCTTCGTGGTGCTGGCGTACGCCTTCGCCGGATTCGCCCTCCAGGAACGGGTCATCGGTATGAGGCTCCGGCGCAAGCACGTGTTGTTCCTGGCGGTGCTGCTGGCCTGTTACCTGCTGCTGGCCGCGATCCTCTACAGCTTCTTCACGCCTCCCGCGGGCCTCCCGTTCGCGGTGGTCCTGCCCACGGCGGCGATCGCCATCTTCGTAGCCCTGATCCTGTCGCTTCGCGTGGGATTCGTGTTCTCGCTGGTCCTGGGTCTCCTGCTCCTGCCCATCGTGCGGATGGAGCTGTCCTCGCTGCTCTTTGCGGTCCTGACGGGAACGGCGGCCACGGCGGTGGTGCTGCGCTCCGAACGGCGCATTGACCTGATCCGGGCAGGGGTGCTGCTGTCGGGGCTGAACATCCTGATCCTGGTCGTCTTCGGGCTGACCGGGAACGCGAACGGAGGCTGGGCACTGTCGGCCGCGGGCTGGGGCATCCTGAATGGCCTGGGCTGCAGCATGTTGAGCCTGGGACTGCTGCCCATCCTGGAGCACGCCCTCAATACGGCCAGCCGGTTCCGCCTGATCGAGCTGTCGGACGTGAACTCTCCGGTGCTCAAGCGGATGCTGTCGCTGGCCCCCGGGACCTACACGCACAGCCTGAGCGTGGCCAACCTGGCCGAATCGGCCTGCAGCGCGATCGGGGCAAACGCGCTCCTGGCGCGGGTGGGGGCGTACTATCACGACATCGGCAAGATCGAGCAGGCGGAGTATTTCATCGAAAACCAGACGGCCTACAACAAGCACGACGAGCTCAAACCGAGCCTGTCGGCGGCGGTCATCAAGGCGCATGTCAAGATGGGGATCGAGAAGGCGAGAGAGCTCGACCTGCCCGACGAAGTGATGGAGATCATAGCGCAGCATCACGGGCGGGGGGTGATCAAGTACTTCTACCAGCGGGCCCTGGAGAACGGACAGAACGGGAACGTGACCTCGGAAGACTACTCCTACCCCGGGGTGCCGCCCCGGTCCCGGGAGGCGGCCGTCGTGATGCTGGCAGACACAGTGGAGGCAGCTTCGCGGACCCTCAAGAAGCCGACCATCGCGAAGCTCGACAAGTTCGTGTGGGACATCGTCATGGACAAGTTCACATCCCACGAGCTGGGGGAGTCGGAGCTTACGCTGCGGGACCTGGAGCTGATCAAGAAGAGCTTCGTGCAGGTCCTGGCGGGTTACTTTCATTCCCGCATCGAGTACCCGAAGGCAAAAGAGGCGGTGCGGTGAATCGGGTCGAGGTGAGCTTCGCGGGGGTGGAGCCCCCGGGCTGGGCGCATCGCTGTGCGGCCTTTGTCCGCAGAGTGCTGGAGGCTCGGAACATCCGGGACTGGGAAGTATCGATCCTGCTTTGCGACGACCCCTGCGTACAGGCGCTCAACCGACGCTACAGGGACGTGGACGAGCCTACGGACGTCCTGGCCTTCGCGCAGCAGGAAGACCCGGGCCGGCCGGCGGAAACGGCGGCCGAGTTCCCCTCGCCGCGGTTCCCCGCGGGCGAGGACCTGACCATGGCGGGGGACGTGGTGGTGTCGCTCGAGACCATGAAGCGAAACGCCGGCGAACGGGGGGTCGCGGAGGAGGAAGAATTGAAACGCCTCCTGATCCACGGTATCCTTCATCTGGAGGGGATGGACCACCCCGAGGGGGAGACCGAGATGCTCTCGGTCCAGGAGCGCGTGCTCGAGCAGTTGAAAGAGGAGAGGGTGTTTTGAAGAAAAGGAGCTTTTTCGAGCGGCTGATGCGCCGCGGGGCTGATGACGAGGACCATCACTTACCCCAGCTCGACAAGAGCGCGCTGGAGATGGTCCAGGGAATCGTATCGCTCTCGGAGTCGAACGTCCGGGAGATCATGGTCCCGCGGATCGATGTGGTGTCCATTTCTCTGAACACTCAGATCGCCGAGATCATCAAGGTTGTTTCGGACTGCGGGCATTCGCGTTTCCCGGTGTACCACGACAGCATCGACAATATCGTAGGGATCCTGCATGCCAAGGACCTGTTGCGCTACCTCGGCAAGAACGGCGAAGGCTTCGAGCTGGAACAGGTTATCCGCCCGGCCTATTTCGTGCCCGAAAGCAAGAAGCTGGATTCCCTGCTGCGGGAGTTCCAGCGGCGCCGGGTGCACATCGCGGTGGTGGTCGACGAGTACGGGGGCACCTCCGGGATCGTCTGCATGGAGGACGTGATCGAGGAGATCGTCGGAGAGATCCAGGACGAGTTCGACAACGAAACCGAGGACCTGCTCAAGATCAGCGAGGGGGTCTACCTGTGCGACGCCCGGGTGAACCTGGAATGGCTGAACGAGGAGCTGGGGCTCAACCTCCCGACGGAGGACTATGACACCCTGGGCGGGTTCGTCTTCGACCTGTTCGACAAGATCCCGGCCAAGTACGAGAAGATGAGCTATCAGAACATGGACTTCGTGATCCAGGGGATGGAAGGGCACAAGATCGAAACCATCAAGATCGTGATTCACCGGGAGGCTTCCGGTACAAAGGGATGAGCAGGACCGTTCGCCTCTGTCTGGCACTGTTGGTCCTCTCGGCCCTCGGGGCCGGCGCGCAGGACCGCCCCTCCGCCCCCGGACT
The DNA here is from genome assembly GCA_016930895.1 of Spirochaetales bacterium. The sequence continues at coordinate 25,063 of JAFGFV010000075.1, forward strand.
ATACGAGCAAGGCCGTGCCGCTCAGTCCCGGAGGGAGCTGTTGCGGGCGGTGGAGCTGTACCGGGCCGCGCTGCGGGCGAACCCGGATTATCTGCAGCCCATGATCGGCCTGGGCGAGGTCTTTTTTGCCCTGGAGGAGTACCCGGAAGCCCTGGATCACGTGGTGCGGGCGCGCAGGTACGACCAGGGGGACCTGGAGCTGTACATCCTGGAGGGCCGGATCCGCCTCGGAATGGGAGAGGTCCAGGAGGCCCGCAGGCTCTTCGAGGCCGTGCTGGCGCGGGAGAGCAACAACCTCGAGGCCCGCTACGGCCTGGCGGAACTGGACATCAGGCTGGGCTACCGGCGGGAGGCGGAGGCGCGCTACCTGGAGACCCTCAAGATAAGCCCTCAGAGCGCCAAGGCGCTGCTTTCGCTGGCGGTTTTGTCGGAGAGCGAGGGGGAGCTGCGGGGAGCGCAGGAGTACCTGGATCGGGCGCTGCAGCACCACACCTACGACCCCCAGGTGCACCACGCGGCGGGACGCTTCGCCCTGGAGATGGGCGAGGCCGGAATGGCCGAGCAGTACCTGCGCACCGCGGTGGCGCTGGACGGGTCGCTGGGGGAGGCGCGCCGCCTGCTGGCCCAGGCACTGCTGGCCCAGGGCCGGCCGGAAGCAGCCGTCCGGGAGCTTCAGCAGCTGGTGGAGACGGACCGGGAAGACCCCCTGGTCTGGTACACCCTGGGCGTGGCTTACCGGGAAAGCGGGAGCGTCCCCGAGGCGATCAACAGCTTGGCCCGGGCAGTGCAGGTCCGCCCGGACGACGAGATCGCCCGCTTTGCCCTGGAGAATTTGGCAATCGATGAGCTGCCCATCAACGATCCGGTGCGGCAGAAGTATGGGCGTCATCACCTGGAACGGGGGCGGCTGTTCGAGGAGCGCAACCTGGTGAGTCGGGCCCTGGTGGAGTATCGGCGCAGTCTCCTGCTGGATCCGGAATCCAAGGAGTCCCGCCTGGAGTACGGCCAGGTGTACCTGACCCTGGGTTACCCGGCCAAGTACCGGCAGGAGCTGCAGGTCCTCAAAGACGCCGGTCATACCGACAGCGTGATCCTGGACGACATGGAGATCATCGACAGCCAGAGCTGGGACCAGGTTTCCAGCCGCTGGGGAGTCTCCCAGTATCAGCTGGACGACAAGCGCCGGGTCAAGGTGAGCGTGTTTCATCTGCGGGCTGAGTCTCGGGAGATGCATCCGGGGGCGGGCAGCGTGGCTGCCCGGGTTCTCTCGTATCTGCTGCGTCGCTACGATGCCCTGGATCTCCCGCAGGAGTCCCGGGAGGTCGAAGACTTCGAGCAAGCCTTTGCGGCCGCCCGGGAATCAGGGAGCCACTACTTCGTGACCGTAGTCGTGGAGGAATCCGAGCGCAGTTTCACCGTGCGCCTCGGACAGCACCTGACGGGCACCGGCAAACGGGTGGCCGCGGACCGCGTCTACCGGACCGGCAACGACCGGGTGCTCGAAGCGCTGGACACCCTGGCCCGAAGGTTCGCCGAGCGGCTGCCCGTGAAGGGAACCCTGCTCGAACGGCGCTTCGACCAGGGCATCGTGGACCTGGGCAGGCTGGACGGCCTGGAGAACGGCGACAGCCTGCTCATCGTGAAAAAGGGTTCCATACGCCTGGACCACACGGCGATCGCTTACAGCTTTGATGCTTCGGACCAGGTAGGGGAGTTCACGGTCACCACGGTGGACGAGAACGTGGCGGAGGGGACGGTTGCCAAGCGGGATTTCTTCGACTTGATCAACCCTGGGGACGAGCTGCTGTTCCCGCCCGCCGGCGGGGCCGAGCCGCCTCCCCCGGAGGCCGAGGGAGAGGAAGGGCTGCTGCGGAGGCTGTTCCGCCTGATCGGGCTGTAGCGGAAGCCGAGAGTCGAAGGCGGCCCGCTGGACTGCGGCCGGGCTCGGTTGAGGCTGCGCTCGGTCGAGACCCCGCTGGGACTGGCAGGGCAGTAGCGCGGGAGCTGCGGGCGTTGACACACCGGAGGCAGTTCCTTATATTCACGGTGAATAGCCTCGAGCAGAAGACGGTCTGAGGACCCACCCTGTCGCGAGCTGGTAGCCCATAGGAGCCTGTAGACCATAGGAGCCCATATGGCCAAAAAGACCGTCCGCGACGTGGACCTGCGGGGTAAGAAGGTGCTTGTCCGGGTCGACTTCAACGTGCCCCTCAAGGAAGGGCGGATCACCGACGACACGAGAATCCGGGCGTCCGTTCCGACGATGCGCTACGTTCTCGAACAGGAAGGCACGCGGCTGATCCTCATGAGCCACCTTGGGCGGCCCAAAGGAAAGCCGTCGCCGGAGCTGAGCCTCAAGCCGGCGGCCGAGCGCCTGTCCGAGCTGCTTGGACGCCCGGTCCGGATGGGCACGGACTGCATCGGGTCGGAGGTGGAGAAACAGGCTGCGGGGCTCGGAGCCGGGGAGGTCCTGCTGCTGGAAAACTTGCGTTTTCACAAAGAGGAGGAGGCCAACGACCCCGCTTTTGCGGCGGGCTTGGCCAAGCTGGGCGACATCTACGTGAACGATGCCTTCGGGTCGGCCCATCGCGCCCATGCGTCGACGGAGGGTGTGGCCCGGATCATCCCGGGGGTGGCAGGTCTGCTGATGGAGAAGGAAATCCGCTTCCTGGGCGGACTGCTGGAGAGCCCGGAGAAACCGTTCGTGGCCATCATCGGGGGCGCCAAGGTCTCCACCAAGATCGCGGTGCTGGAATCGCTGCTCGAGCGGGTATCGAGCCTGATCATCGGCGGCGGGATGGCGTACACCTTCCTCAAGGCCAGGGGGTTGGAGATCGGCAAGTCCCTGGTGGAAGACGAGTTCCTGGATACCGCGCGACGGCTGCTGGCCAAGGCGGAAGAGAAGCAGGTGGCTGTGCTCCTGCCGGTGGACCACAAGGTCGCAGGCGAGTTCAGCGAGAGCGCCAAGGCGGAGTACGTGGACGGAGAGAGCATTCCTGCCGGTAAGATCGGCATGGATATCGGCGCCAGGACCCTGGAGATCTACCGGAAGGCCGTTGCGGAAGCAAGGACGATCGTGTGGAACGGCCCCCTCGGGGTCTTCGAGTTCCCGGAGTTCGCCAAGGGAACTCTGGAAATCGCCAAGGCCGTGGCCGACAACAGCGGGACCACGGTGGTCGGCGGCGGGGACAGCGTGGCGGCGGTCAAGCAGTTCAAGCTGGACGACAAGATCAGCCACGTGTCCACCGGCGGCGGGGCTTCGCTGGAGTTCCTGGAGGGCAAACAGCTCCCGGGGGTCGTGGCTCTGGAGGACAGATGAGAATTTCGTACATCGCGGGCAACTGGAAGATGCACAAGACCGTGGGCGAGGCCGAGGCCTTGGCCCGGGAACTGGTGCGGGGACTCGACCGGGTCAATCGAAAGGTCATGATCGCCCCGCCGTTCACGGCTCTGGCGGCAGTCAAGAGGCAGCTGGAAGGCAGCCACATCCTACTGGGTGCGCAGAACATGGGGCCGGAGGAAAAGGGAGCGCACACGGGGGAGATCTCCGTGCTGATGCTCCGGGATGTGGGCGTGGACGTGGCCATCCTCGGACACTCGGAGCGCAGGCACGTGTACGGGGAGAGCGATGCCCTGGTCAATCAGAAGGTGCGGCTCGCCCTGGCCCACGGGCTCGAGGTGGTGCTGTGCGTGGGGGAAACCCTCGAGGAACGGGAAGGGGGGCTGACGGACCAGGTGGTTGAGAGCCAGGTCACCGCGGGCTTGCGCGAGGTGAGCGAACAGGAGCTCGCCAGGGTCACCCTGGCATACGAGCCCGTTTGGGCAATCGGGACCGGCAAGACGGCCACCCCGCAGGACGCAGACCGCACCCATCGGGTGATTCGGGGGCTGCTGGGCAGGCTGTACGGCAACTCGGCGGCGGAGGCTATGGTGGTCCAATACGGGGGGTCCGTGAAGCCAGCCAACGCCGCGGACCTGATGGCGATGGAGCACATCGACGGTCTACTGGTCGGGGGGGCTTCCCTCGAGGCGGAGAGCTTCCTCGCGATCGTGAAATACGAGCAGGGGAGATAGTCCATGGGAATTGTCAGCATCATCCTTTTGGTGGTCTTCGTCATCGCGGCGCTCATCATGATCCTGGTGATCCTCCTGCAGGACGACCAGGGCGAGGGTGTGGCGGGCATGTTCGGGGGCGGGGCCACCACTCCGGTCGGGTCGCGCTCGGGTAACGTGCTGACCCGTTTCACGTCGATCGTCGGAGCGATCTTCATCGTGGGGGCGTTTGCCCTGGCCTGGCTCAATCGGACACCGGAGTCCTCGGACATCCTCGAACGGGCGCGACTCGAGCGCCTGAGAGAGACGGAGTCGCAGGACTGGTGGGTGGAGCGGATCGAGGAGCCGGCGCAGCTGGAGGCGGGTGGTCCCGTCGAGGGGGATGCGGCGGGTCAGGTCGAGGAGACGGCTCCGGGTCAGGTCGACGAGACGGCGCCGGGGGCTGAGGAGCAGCAAACCCTTCCGGAATCGATCAACCGATAGCCCTGCGCTCCTGATTCTTAGCTCCTGATTCTGATTCCCATCGGCTGCCGAAGGCGCGTCCCGGCACACACGCCAGAGCAGGACCCGTCGCTACGGGCGTTTCGTATCGTTAGGATATTTGTTTTCGAGCAAACCTTTTTCTATTTGACAGCTAGCCGGGCCGGGGGTATCTTAACAGAGACGAAAGGGTTTTCTGGACGCTGTGAGAGGAGAAGGCACGTCTCGGAGCACGGCCACGGTTCTGCATCGGTTCGATGAGCTGATCGAGGAGGGAGAGAGGCTCAAGGAGAGCTGCAGGAAGCTGTACTTCGCCGGGAGCAAGAAGAGCATCGATCCGGAGGAGTTCGAGGCCTGGAAGACGAATTGCCTGAGCCTGCTCAAGTCCACCTTCGGATCTTCAAGTCCCCACTTCGATGCGTTCGTGAACCGCAAGTTCTTCGATTACTACAACTCGACCCAGATTTATCTCGGTATCCTCAAGGGCGCGAAGGAGGACCTTCGCAAGGGCTACTTCTTCCACAAGGACCTGATGCTCAGCGTGAACATCTTCGACTCGCTGCTCAACCGGGCCAGGCGGCAGCTGCAGGACGGCGATGGTGGGGAGGCCCGGGGCATTCTCAAGGCCGTGCTGGCCGAGATTCTCGGGAAAATCTGCGAGAACAAGAACGTGCCCTACGGGTCGGAGGACACGCCAGGCTCTCTGATCCTCCAACTGGGGCGAGCGGACGTCCTCCCGAGCGAGGTCCAGGGCACCCTGGAGAAGCTCCAGGGGGATTTCAACGACCCACGGTCCGGAAAGGACCTGCTGGCGGAGGACCTGGAGATCCTCCTCGCATTCCTCGACGAATATCTGGGATCCCAAATCATCATTCTGAATTGACGGCCTCCAGGTCCAGGCTCAGCATCTTGAGGGTATCCTGGACGAAAAAGACGTACAGGCGGGAACCGGCCGGGCTGACGACGAAGCGGCGGACGGGTTCTGGGAGCTCGAGCACAGCCGTGGGGCGGTAGGCGCTCTCCCCGGCCTCGGTGCGCGTGGCAGACAGCAGGGTCAGCTGGTACACCGGGGAGCCCTCCCGGTCGACGACGCGCTGGTTGTAGAGAAAGAAGGGGCGCCCCTCCCAGTAGCCCAGGAACACAGAGGTGGTACCCTCGCACAGGGTTACCGGGGTCGCCGCGAACGCACGGGGGTTGCTCGCGGGTTTCTCCTCCAGCAGGAGAAGAGAGGACTCGCCCGGGACGAAGACCAGGACGCATAGGAGTCCGTCGTGGACGATCGCGTGGTGCGCCTCCCCGGCGGTGTAGACCGGCTCGGCCCGGTCTGCGCCCTCCGGGCCGCGCAGCACTGCGTAGAGGCGCTGGCTGGCACGGTCGAACACCGTGATCCCCGACCGTTGGGGGCTCTGGAGCACGCAGACCTCGGGAGCAGGCGCGCAAGGCCGGAGGAGCTCCTGGACGTCCTCCCGCACCACGCTCCGCCGGACCAGGGCCTGGTCGCTGAGCAGGTACAGCTCCAGATCGCCTTGTTCCGAGGCCACGACTGCCAGCGGTTCGCCGGGGTAGGGCAGAATGTCGATCCACCACCTGTCCTCGTGGGGCACACCGCTGACCCACTTGAGCACGGGCGCCCCCTCTCGCTCCCGGTCCGAGTAGAAGAGGTTGAGCAGGCCCTCCCGCACGGCAAGGGGGGCGGCGCCGAATCCCTCGCCGATCTCCGGGGTCTCGCTGATCCGGTCCAGGTAGGTGGTGCCCTCGACTCGAAGGTCGGCTGCGGGGAGTGGCCGGTCCGGGTCCCCGTCCGAGGCGGCGGGACTGGGGCAGCTCAGCCGCACCAGGTTGAGCGACAACGTGGCGAGGTCGGGGTAGGTGAGGTAGACCCAGCCGTCGCTACGCAGGACGCGGAGGTTCTTGCCGACGGCTGCGGAGGAGATCTCCCGGATCTCCGGGACCAAGGGCCCGCGGCGGCTTGGAGCGCACCCGGGCAGGAGCAGGACGAGGGCTATCAGCGCAAGGCGGCCCAGACTAACGGTACGGTGATGAGCTGACACGGCAGTTCCCTTTCTATTGACCTTTTCGGAAGGTGGCACGTATACTTCAACAAGCCTTCGGGCGAGCTTGAGGAGGCCCAATGCGCGCCGCGGTAGTGTTTTTTGCGCCCACCTCGAGGGACCGGGTCTTGACGATCGCCAGGTCCCTGGCCAAGGGGATCGAGGGCCAGGGGCACCAGGTGGACATCGTCGACGGCACTCGTGACGTCAACAGCAAGCTCACAATGTACCAATACCTGGCGGTGGGCACGGAGCCATTGGGCAACTTTGGGGGCAAGATCCCGGACAAGGTCGGACAGTTCCTCAACTCGGCGGGAATGGTGGCAGGGAAGCGAAGCTTCGCGTTCGTGGTCAAGAACCTGGCCGGGGCGCCCAAGGCCCTGTCGCGGCTCATGAAGAGCATGGAGAGGGAGGGGATGTTCATCAAGTACTCGGCGATTCTCTCCAGCGCCCAGGAAGCCGAAGAAATCGGCAAGCGCCTGCACATCGCCCGTTAGCTGCCGCTGTCGTCCCTCACGCTCCCAGCCGGTGTTCCCCGCCGCTTCTACTCCTTCCAGGGGAATATCATGCCTTTGAGCGTCCGCTTGCCGACTCTCTCCCTGTCTTCGACCAGGAGAGCGTCCCAGGGGATGTTCCGCCGCCCTTCGGGGTGCTCTTCCAGGTAGTCGTACTTGTACATGCGCAGCTTGAGGGCCACGTTCCACCACAGGAGGATCGAGGCGACCCCGGGGAGGAGAAGCGCCGCGAACACGGAGATGGCCAGCGCAGCCACGGCGCCCAATAGGAGCCCGACGCTGAACAGCGGGTTGTCCAGGAAGATCAGGAACATCTTCTTGAGGATCTTGAAGAATTTCTTGTCGAGGCGCGATTGGACCGGAAAGAAATACTGCATGGCAAGGACCCAGAACACCAGGATCCAGAACAGGAACGAGGAGGCGAGCGGACCGAGAAATGAACGGAGCTGGCCGTACACCGGAAAGGCAATCCCGAACAGGAAGGCCAGAGCAAAGTTGAGCAGCGCGAACAGGAGGCTGGTTGGATAGGTCTGCTTGAGGTGCATGAGGGCGTCCCGGAACTCGGGTCTGCCGTAGTCGGCAACCGTGGAAACCATGGCGCTAACCATTCCGGAATAGACGAACAGGAGGGCCATACCCACCCCCAGGGAAAGGTAGAAGAGGGGGGGCACCGACTGGAACAGCAGGGGAAAGTAGATCAGGACGGCGAAAATCACGATGAATCCCAGGTTCAGGATCACGATCCGGATCAGGTTGTCCCACATGTCGAAGAACGCTTTCTTGATCAGGAAGCCAAACATGCCCTACAGTAGCACGGCCCTGCGCGGCTGCACAACCTGACGCCCGCGGTTTGCCCTTCGCTTCCAGGGGTCTTCGAAAAAGCTTTTCCTTGACAATACTATCAGCATCATGTATTATTCACTGTGATAAGTCTTTACGAGTGGACGACCTTGGTCAATTACTACGAGGTACTGGGACTTGAGCCGACCTGTACGGTCGGGGACATCAAGCGCTCGTTTCGCAAGAGAGCAAAAGAGCTGCACCCGGATCTCAAGACGTCCGCCAGGGAGGTCTCGGATGAACAGATGCGGGCCCTGCTGGATGCCTACGAGACGCTCATCAACCCCGAGAAGCGCAACGACTACGATCGCAGCTTCTACCTGTACTTCCGCAAGTCCAAGTTCGACTACCGCGAGTACCTGAGAAACCGCAGAGACGACCTGTACTGCCAGTCCCGGCTCATCTTCTATGACCTGCTCAACTCGCACTACGAAGAGGCCTTGGAGCTGTACGACGAGCTGTCCAGCCGGTGTGACGATTACTCTCTCGAGTACTACTTGGGGCACGAGGACTATATGGACTGCCTGTTCCTGATGGCGGAGGCCCTCGAGAAGAAGTCTGAGTATATCCGCGCATGCGAGCTGTACAAGCACATCTGCGTCCTGGAGATGCAGCAGCCTTACTTCCACCACTTCATGGACGAGGTGGTCGAGCGGCTGCGCAGCATCACCTGTTTCAAGATGGTAGCGTGCCTGCCGGCGCAGACTACCATCAAGTACATTCGGGACATGATCCGCTTCAATTTCTCGCGCAAGGATAACGCCTTTTTCTACAAGAAGATCGCCGAGATCTACTGCACCTTGGGGCGCAAGGACCTGGCCGTCGAATACCTGAACAAAGGCCTCGAGCTCGACCAGAAATTGCCGGGGGTCAAGAAGCTCAAAGAGAAGATCGGGTACACGGAAATCCCCGTCGCTTGATGCTATACTTGACAGTGAAATGACCCTTAAGTAAGTTGGTTGGAATGAAAAGACTTGCAGCCTGTGTGCTGTTCGCTGCGCTGACGGCCCCCGCGGTGTTCGCGCAGCTCATCGACAAGCCCGTTGCCACCGTCAAGCTCACCAAGATCGAGGTGATCTCGGTCAAGCAGTTCCGCCAGAAGATCGAGGCCCTGGAAGCACGCACAGGGTCCAGCATTCCCGTCGAGGACCGCGAAAGGCTTCTGGACCTGCTCGTCAGTGAGATCCTGATCAATCAGGCTGCCGCCAAGGACAACGTGACGGTGAGCCAGGCGGAGCTGGATGCAAGGATCCAGCTGGCCAAGCAGACCGGCGGGGCCGGGCTGAACCTCAACCGTGAGCTTACGGATACGGAGTTTCGCTCGTTGCTGCAGCAGTCCGGGATGAGCTGGGAGCAGTATGTCGAGCAGCTCGAGCAGGCCGTGATTCAGCAGAAGTACGTGCTCCAGAAGAAAAAGGCCTTCTTCGACAACATTGCCCAGCCCAGCGACCGCGAGATCGAGGACTTCTACGAGTCCAACAAGACGGCCTTCGTGGCGCCGGACATGGTCCGCTTCCAGCACGTGTTCATCGACACGCGCAACCTGCCCTCCAAGGACGAGAAGGACAAGGCACGACAGCGGGCCGAGGAGATCCACCGGGAGCTGCGCAACGGCGCCTCCTTCGCCGACCTGGTAGTCAAGTATTCCGACGATCGCAACTCCCGCTATAAGGGTGGGGATTTCGGGTACCTCCGGCGGGACGATCAGGCGCGCAAGCAGCTGCTCGGGCAGGATTTCTTCGAGGCGCCCTTCAAGATGAAGGTCGGAGAGGTCAGCGGCGTCCTCGCGTCCAATATCGGCTTTCACATCATCAAAATCACCGAGAAGATCCCCTTCAAGCTGTTGGGGCTGGACGACCCGGTTCCGCCTCAGAACACGACCACGGTCCGGCAGCAGGTCAGCGCGCAGCTGCTCCAGCGCAAGGAGGCGGAGTACTACCAGCAGGCCTTGATGGAGCTGATCGACGAGCTGAAGAGAAAGGCCGAAATCAAGGTGTTCCGCGAAAACCTGACCTGGTAGCCATGGGCGCCCGGCGCAAGGCCAGGATTCTTGCCTTTCAGTCTCTGTTTGCCCACGAGCTCACCGGGGGACAGGCACTGGGTCCGTTGGAGTTCCCCTGGGTGGACCCCGGTCGCTTGGCGAGGATGGGCGAAGACACCCTGGGCTTCGCACACCTGCTGGTACAGGGCACGCTCGAGCGCCTGGCGGATGTGGACCTCGCGATCAAGCGCCACCTGGAGCACTGGGACTTCTCGCGTCTCAACAAGGTGGACCAGGCGATCCTGAGGATCAGCGCCTACTGCCTGTTGTTCCAGCAGGACATTCCTGCCTCGGTGACCATCGACGAAGCCATCGACATCGCCAAAGAATATGGAACCGATGACTCGTACCGTTTCATCAACGGGGTCTTGGACGGAATCCGCAAAGAAGCGAACCCGTGAGCGATAGAGCTCGCCTGCGCTGGCCGCTCCTCGCGCTCCTGGCAGTCGCCATCCTGGCGGCAGGCTTCGGAACCTGGGGATTGGTCCGGCTGCTGCGGCGGGAGAGACCGCAACTCAGCGAGATCCTCCGGGAGGCAGACCGGGAACTGTCGGAGGGGCGCTACCTGCGTACCCGTGAGCTGCTGGAGGCAGGGTTTCGGACGGCCCGGGGGGAAACGGGGTACCTGCGCCTGCTCAAACGGGCGCTGCAGATGGCAGAGATGACCGCAGGTTACGGGGATTTCGCCCGATGGGCCAGGGAGGCCGCCGGCGATCTGCCCGGCAGCCGCCGGCTGGCAGCCGTGGCCGCCTACGGGGTTCTCCGCAGCGGGTCCCCGGAGGATGCGGCCGCGCTTCTGGAGAAGGCCCCGGCGGGGGCGGAGCTCGACGGGCTCGCGGCGGAGGCGCACCTGCGGGGGCTGCTTCCGCACGCCCGGACTCCCCGCCTCGGGGGGACCCTGGCTGCCCTCGCAGGCCTGCCGGCACTGCAGGAGCCCGCGGAGCTGCACACCCTGGGGGAGCTCCTGCAGGAACCCCGGCTCGCGTTGGACGCAGCGCTCCTGTGGGCGGAGCAGGGGCGGTTGGAGGAGGCGTACGCGGCGCTGTGGGCTCAGGGGGAGCGCCTCGAGTCGCTGCAGATGATGGATTCCCTCGAGTCGCTCGTGCTGATCGCCTTCGATGCAGGCAAGTACCGGGAAGCCTGGGAGCTGCTCGAGGCCACACCCGAGCTCAGGCAGCTTCCTGAACAGAGGATTTTCCGAGCGGACCTGGCTTGGCTCCTGGGCCTCCCCGAGAGGGCGGCTGATTACTACCAGGGGGCTATCCAGGCCGCTCCGGGCTACTCCTGGATTCCCTACCTGAACCTGGCAGCCCTCATGGACGCCTCGGGGGACCAGGAGGGGGCACAGCTGTTTCGTGGCCGGGCTTTCGAGGGTTTCCCCGAACAAAACGAAGTCGTCCTGGCCTACGCCCGTGATTTGGCGCAGAACGGCCGGAGAGCGGAGGCCCGGGAGGCCCTCGGGTCGCTCCTGGCACGGGAGCCCGGGCAGGTCGACGCCCGGCTGCTCCTCCTGGAGCTGGAGAACACGCGCGGCTCGCCGGCGTTGTACCAGGGGCGCATGTGGGAGCTGTTCAACAGGAACCCGGCCAACGGCGAGGTGGCCCAGTCCTTGGGACTCTACCTTCTGGGTATCCGGGACCTGGAGGGCGTAGGGGTCGTACTGCGGGAGTACGGCAGGGGTCACGGAGAGCCGTACCCGCCGTGGCATCTGGAGCTGCAAGGGGCGCTCGCCCTGAGGCAGGGGGAGTACGCGAGCGCCGCGGCGCTGTTTCGGCAAAGCGTGGACCGCGAAGACAGCTGGCGCCGCCGGTACAACCTCGCTGTTGCCCTCGGGGCCGCGCACCGGCACGAAGAGGCGCTCCAGGAGTTGATCCTTTCGGAAACCCGGCTGGCCGCGGCGCAAGGGCAGATCGCTCCGGTCCGCTTCGGGGTGCTCAAGTCTCGCGTGCGTTCCCGGATCGCCGAGTGCCACAGCCAGCTTGGGGACCATGCGGCTGCCCGGCGCGAAGCCCTCTACGCCCTGGATCTAGATCCGGGCAACCAGCACGCCCGTCGGGTGCTCAGAATTCTTGAAGGCTTGCGCTAAACATGTTAGTGTTTCGACGGCAGGCGGAAGGAGAGGAAATGGCAGCCAGGAATGACGGCAGCAACTGCATCATCGGGGAAAACTCGGTGTTCGAAGGGCGCTTCTACGTCAGCGGCTCGATCCTGATCGAAGGCAAGTTTGAGGGAGACATCAAGACCGAGGACCAGGTCACTGTGGGGCCTACGGGCAAGGTCAAGACCGACATCCACGCCCGAAGGGTCACGGTCGGCGGCACTCTGATCGGGAACATCACCGCGACGGAGGAGGTGAGCCTCCTGGAGAACGGGAAGGTGCTGGGCAACATCAGCACGCCCAGGCTGAACGTCGAGCAGGGAGTCGTCATTCAGGGCATGGTCACGATCACCGCTGGTCGTTCCGAGGCGATCGCCCAGATCATCAAGGACTCGTTCGGCGAAGAGGCGGAGCAGCTGTTCGAAAGCGCGAGCAAGTCCGTCAAGCGCGAAAAGGTCCGGGAAAACAAGATCGAGTAACGGATGATCCGCCTCAAGAACCCGACCGAGATCTCGGGGATCCGGGACTCGGGCGCGATCCTCACGGACACCCTGGAGCGCCTGGAGTCGATGGTGGCCGAGGGCGTCACCACCGAGGAGCTGGACCACTTCGCCCGGGACTACATCCGGGCCCGGGGAGGGGAGCCGGCCTTCCTGGGCTACATGGACTACCCCGCGTCGCTGTGCATCTCGATCAACGAGGAGGTGATCCACGGCATTCCGGGCAGGCGCAAGCTCGTCGCCGGGGACATCGTCAGCCTGGACCTGGGAGTGAACCTCCGCGGCTTCTTCAGTGACGCCGCGATCACCGTGCCCGTGGGGCGGGTGTCCGCGGTCCGAGAGGGGCTCATGCGGGTAACCCGGGAGTGCCTGGCCCTGGGAATCGAGCAGGCAGTCGCGGGAAACCGGATCAGTGACGTCTCGCAGGCCATCTACGAACACGCCCGTGCCAACACCATGGAAGTGGTCCGCCAGTACTGCGGCCACGGGGTGGGGTTCTCCCAGCACGAGGAGCCGCAGATTCCCAACTACGTCTCTCGGGGCCCGAACCCGCGCCTCAAACCCGGGATGGTCCTGGCGCTGGAGCCCATGGTGAACCTGGGCGGCTGGGAAGTGGATCTCCTGGAAGACCGGTGGACCGTGGTGACCTCGGACCGCAGCGACTCGGCCCACTTCGAGCACACGATCGCGGTCCTGAAAGACCATACGGAGATCCTGACCGCCTTCGGGTCCGCCTATCGGGTGAGAGAACCGTGAAGAAGATCTTTCTGCCTTACCAGACCGTGCGCAACAACGCCATCAAGCTGGCCTACCGGATTTACAGCTCCGGCTTCATTCCCGATGTGATCTACGTGTCCCTGCGGGGAGGGGCGTACCTGGGCAACGTGATCAGCGAGTACTTCAAGTTCATACGGCAGGAGGACCGTCCCGTGTACTACGCTGCCGTCGTGGCCCGTTCGTACTCCAACATCAAGGTCCAGAGCCGCATCAAGGTCGAGGGATGGACCTACAACCCCGAGCACCTTCGACAGGGAGACCGCGTGCTGATCGTGGACGACATCTTCGACACGGGGCGCACCATCAACCATCTGATGGAGCTCGTCCTCGAAAAGGGCCTGCCCCGCAAGGACGTGCGCATCGCCGTGCACGACTACAAAATCCGGACGTACCTCCCGGACACGCCCCCCGTCCACCCGGACTACTACTGCGTCAAGCACGTGGTCGAGCGCGAAGAGGATGATACCTGGATCCACTACTCCAGCCACGAGCTGGTCGGGCTGACCGCCGAGGAGCGGGAGGCCCACTACTACGCCCAGGACGAGTCCCTGCGGGAGGCCATGGAGTTCCTCTACGGGATCGAGCGGATCGAGGAGTAGGGAGGCACAGCAGGGCGCAGGGCCCCCGGGCGGGGCCTCGGCTCGGCCCCTCGGCCTCAGTCGCTCTTTTCCTGTTTCCAGGTCCAGTCCGAGCCGTTGAAATCCCCGCGCCACAGCCCCGCCCCGGAAGTGCA